>JAAXZP010000279.1 GCA_012719815.1 Christensenellaceae bacterium | reverse complement strand
GTGGAAATATTCCGGGGACTTAAGCTACCAGCTGATACAGTCGATGTATTCCATCGGCTCGGGCGGGCTGTTCGGCCTGGGGCTGGGCAACTCGCGGCAGAAGTTCCTGTACCTGCCGTACAGCGAGTCGGACTGCATATTCGCCATCATCGTGGAGGAACTGGGTTACGTCGGCGGCCTGGCAGTGCTGGTTGTGTTCGGGCTATTAATCTGGCGCGGCGTCCGGATTGCGCTGCGCGCGCCCAATACCTTCGGCATGATGCTGGCCACCGGCATCACGGGGCTGATTGCGATACAGGTGTTTATCAACATCGGCGTGGTGACGGGCCTTGTGCCGCCCACCGGCGTGGTGCTGCCGTTCATCAGCGCGGGGCGCACGTCGCTCATCATGTTCATGGGCAGCATCGGCGTGCTGCTGAACATCTCCCGTCAGACCAGGGCCGTTTAATACACATCTCGGCATAGCCCGCATAAAATATGGTAAGGCAAGATTATGCGGGGGTCTGACATGACGAAACTGATAATTAACGGCGGCGCGCGGCTTGAAGGCGAGCTGAAGGTTCAGGGCGCCAAAAATGCCACGCTTCCAATACTGGCCGCAGCATTGCTCACTGAGGAACCCGTGATTGTCTATAACTGGCCGGCTATTTCAGACGTGTACAACATGCTCTCCATACTGGAGCATATCGGTGCGCAGGTGGAATATGAGAAGGACCGGCTGGTCATCGACACGCGGCGTGCCCAGCGGTGGGAGATGCCTGACAGATTAGCGAAAGAGATTCGTTCCTCGATATTTATGATAGGGCCCATACTGGCCCGTTTCCGCATGGCCCGGTTTACCTACCCGGGCGGCTGCGAAATAGGAAGCCGTCCTATCGACCTGCACTTAAGGGGCTTAAAAAGCCTCGGCGTCAACGTAACGGAGTCGGGCGGCCATATCTTCTGCGAAGGCCGCCATTTGCGAGGCGGCGATATACACCTGGATTACCCGAGCGTGGGCGCGACGGAAAACCTGATGATGGCGGCGTCGATGGCGCCCGGGCAGACGGTGATCCACAACGCCGCACGCGAGCCGGAAATCATCGAGCTGCAAAAGGTTATCAACCAGATGGGCGGCAAGGTGCGCGGCGCGGGCACCAGCACCATACGCATCGAAGGCCGGGAACGCCTGAATGGCTTCACATACACCTGCATCCCCGACCGGATTGTGGCGGGCACGTTTATGGTGGCCGCTGTGGTGACGCAGGGGAAAATCACGCTGCGCAACGTGATACCGGAGCACCTGTTTGCCATCACGGCCAAGCTGCGGGAGGCGGGAGCGCATATCACGGTATATGAGGACGCGCTGACGGTGGAGGCCACCGGGCGTCCGAAGGAGATGCACCTGATTGAGACAGGCCCGTATCCCGGCTTCCCGCCGGACATGCAGGCCCAGATGTGCACGGCCGCGAGCATCGCGCGGGGCACCAGCATCGTGGTGGAGAGCGTGTTCGACAACAGATTCAAGCATGTGGGCGAGCTGCTGCGGATGGGCGCGAACATCGTGACCAAGAACAACGTGGCGGTGATCAAAGGCGTGGAAAAGCTGCACGGCGCAGAGGTGAAAACGATGGACCTGCGCGGCGGCGCGGCGCTGGTGCTGGCAGGCCTGTGCGCCGAGGGCACGACCATCGTGGACCAGGCGCATATCATCGACCGGGGTTACCAGGCGTTTGAGTCGGAGCTCAGGATGCTGGGTGCTGATATCAGGAGGGAGGACTAATACTATTGGATAAAAGCAAAAGGACGCTGCTGATTATCTCCGCCCTGCTGCTCATCGTCGCGCTGGCCTTCGCGGGCTACATGGTGTTCCGCGTCCGCGAAGTGGTGGTTTTGGGCTGTGCAGCTTACTGCCCCGACGATATTGTGGAGATGGCAGGGGTGGAGTACGGCGAGAGCATCTTTTTGTTGGACAAGCAGGCCGTAACGGACGCGCTGCTCAAGGAGCCGCGTATCAGGCCGGTGGAGGTCAGGACAGAGCTTCCCGACCGGGTGGTGATCGCCATCGAGGAGCGGCAGCCCGCCGCGTATATCGAGAAGAACGGCGCGCTGGTGGTTATCGACAAAACCGGCTGGGTGCTGGACGTGATCAGCAACCCTACCGGCATGGAGAGGCCGCTTTTAATCGGGCTGCAGGCGGACGCGTTTGAGGTGGGGCAGGAGTTAAGGTCGGGAGACCTGTTCCGCGTGGACGTGATGACGCGCGTGCTGCAGGCGGCACAGGAGGCTGGGATAAGCCTTGATTGCGTGTACGTGACTCTGGCGGCGGACATCACGCTGGAGACAGCGGACGGGCTGGTGGTAAAGCTGGGCGACGATACGCGGCTGGATGAGAAAATGCGGCTGGTGAACGCGCTGAAGGAAAAACTCGCAGCAATGGGGAAAACTGGTGGAATACTC
>JAAXZP010000278.1 GCA_012719815.1 Christensenellaceae bacterium | reverse complement strand
GTCTTTTGTACGCCATCAAACACGACTATCCGGCTTTGCCTGCGCTGGCGCTGGCGGCGGCCTGTGGCGGCGCGGCAGCGATGAGCCCGTTGTCTGTGGGTTTCGATAAGCAAGCCGCGATGTTGTTAAAGGACAGAATTGAAATAACGAAATTGGAGAGATAAACAGTGCAATATATGGCAGAGCGCAGGAAACTCCTGCAGATGGCAAGTGATCTTTGGGAACGCCGCTTAACTAACGCGGCGGGCGGCAATCTGGCGATGCGCGTAGACGACAACCGCATACTGCTTTCTCCATCTATGATGAGCGAACACAAGCATTGCCGTCTCGATATTGAAGAACCTCTTCTGATCGACTACGATTGCAACATACTGGAAGGCACAGGCAAAATGTCCCGCGAGGGGCGGATGCATGCCCTGATTCTGAAAAATATACCCGAAGTGGGCGGCGTGATACATGCGCATCCGTTTTATACGATGGTGTTTGTCGCGGCCTGCAAGCCGATACCGCAGGTGACGGAAGCCACGCTGAAGATGGGCGAGACGGGCCTGATACACCAAGCTAAGGCTTACAGCGAAGAGCTGGCGGAAAACGTATACCACTATTTCCTGCCCCGGCGTGAGCAGCTCAAAAAGACCGGGCTGTGCGTCCTGCTGCCGTATCATGGCACGGTGGCCGTGGGCAAGACCATTGAACAGGCATTTTCGGTGGTGGAACGCGTGGAGTGTGACGCGGTCTGCAATCTGCTGGGGAAACTGATCTGACATGAGCAAAAATGTGATTGTCTGTGATATCGGGGCATCCGGCGCGAGAGTATTCAAAGCGTCCTTAAACAACGGGAAGCTCTCGCTCGACGAGCTATACCGTTTTGCCAACAAGCCGATCATCGTGGGCAGCAGCCTGTACTGGGATATTTTCGCGCTGCATGAAGGGTTAAAGCGCGGCATTGCTGCGGGAGGACGGGAAGCGGTGTCCATCGGCATCGACGCGTTCAGCAACGATTATCTGCTGGTGGACCGTACCGGCGCGATTTCGGAGCCGCCGCATACCTATCGCGATGCCAGAACGGTGGGAATGCTGGAGGAGATGGACAAAATCATCTCCCGCAAGGAGCTGTATTACCGCACCGGTTTGCAGTTCAACCGCATGAATTCGCTGTACCAGTGGCTTTCTCTGGCAAAGAAGCGTCCGTGGGCGCTGGAGACGGCGGACTGTCTGCTGTTTGTGCCCGACTCGCTGGTCTATTTCCTGACGGGCGAGAAGGTAACCGAGTATACGCTCGCCAGCGTTTCCCAGGGGTATAACCCGACGGAACGCGGCTGGGACCTGCCGTTGCTGGAGAGCATCGGGTTCCCTGCGCGGCTGTTGCAGCCCATGGTGCAGCCCGGCGATAGGGTAGGCGTTTTGACTCGCAAGGTCAGTGAGGAACTTTCCGTCGGGCAACTGCCGGTTATCGCCGTGGGCGAGCACGACACCGCGTCCGCGGTAGCGGCGGTACCCAGCCGGGCGCCGCGGTTTGCCTACATCAGCAGCGGTACCTGGTCCATCGTCGGCACGGAGATCGGTGGTCCGCTTATCAACGAGCGTAGTTACCGTCACGGGCTGGCCAACGAAGGCGGCGTGGGTAACCGTATCCGCCTGCTGAAAAACGTGATGGGCCTTTGGATACTGCAGGAGTGCCGCCGTTACTGGCAGGAGCGCGGCAGCGCTTACGAGTATTCGGAGCTGGTGCGGCTGGCAACCGAATCCGATTGGGAGTCGGGGCTGTTTGACCCGGATGACGAGCTGTTCTATCAGCCCGGGCCGATGCCGGAACTGATCGCGTCGTACCTTGAGTCCCGCGGCAAAAAAGCGCCGCGGGAAGTGGGCGACGTGGTGCGCTGCGTGCTGCTCAGCCTGGCCTGCAAATACCGCTATGTGCTGGAGTGCATCGAGTACGCCTGCGGCTATCAGCTGCCGGCGGTGCATATCGTGGGCGGGGGTTCGTCCAATACGCTGCTGAACCAGCTGACCGCCAATATTACCGGCAAGCCGGTGTACGCCGGCCCGTCTGAAGCGACGGCGTTAGGCAACGCCATGGTGCAGTTTATCGCGCTAAAAGAGTTCGCTTCGCTGAACGAAGCGCGCAGCGCGGTGATCGAATCCGTAGACCTGGCGGAGTTCCTGCCCGACAGGGCGGACAAATGGAATGACATGTATCATACGTACAGGGATGAAATGAAGTTTTTGGCCGTGGAATAACACACCGCCCCTTTTTATCCTTGCCGTATATATAAACTTAGAAGGAGGCTTCCCATGAAAGTAAGATTATTGCCGCTGTATTTTACCGAGCGGAACGAGCGCGAAACAGCTGAATACAGCGAGCAGATGGAAAGGCTGCGCGAGTATTACGGCGACGTAGCGGAATTCCTGCCGGAGCAGCCGGTGGGCTCGCCGGTGCCCCAGGAGGCGGACGCCATTGTTTTCCCGCAGATGATATTCGCGGCTTTCCGGCACGACGACGAGCTGAAATCGATTCAGTTGCCCATGGTGGTGCTGACTTCGCGGTTCGGCACGGTGGAAATGTGGGACTGGGAGATCGTAACCTACTTGCGCGATCTTGGCCTGACGGTGTTTTCGCCGTACAGCATCGAGATGGGCAAAACGGTGCTGCGGGCATTGGGCGTCAAGCGCAGCCTGAAGGAAGGCGCAAAGTTCCTGGTGTTTCAGGACAGCCCCGGCGAGGGCATGCAGGCCAACATATTCAAGCGCTTCTATTGGTGGGAGAAACAGAGCACGCAGTCCATGGAGGAGACGTTCGGCTGCAAGCTGATTTACCGCAGCTGGAAGGAACTGAACGAAAACGCGCGCAATATCTCCGATGACGAGGCGCGCAAGGTGAGCGCGGACTGGAACATCCAGCAGGAAGGCGTGTCCGAAGCCTGCTTCCTGAAAGCGGTAAAGATCTATATCGCGGTCAAGCGCGTAATCGACGAGATCGGCGACGTGGCGGGCGTAGGCGCCAACTGCCTCAACGAGTCGTTCTACAGCGACACCACACCCTGCCTCGCGTGGAACATGCTGTTTGAGCGCGACAACATCATATTCGCCTGCGAGGGCGATACGCTGACGCTGCTGTCCACGTATATACTGTACAGGTCGATGGAAAAGCCGATGATGATGACCAACCTGTACACCTTCCTGGTGGGCATGGCGGCGCTGGCGCATGAGAAAATCGATAAATTCCCGGATATCGATGACCCGGACAACCACGCGTTGGGCGTACACTGCGGCTACTTCGGCCTGACCGCAAGGCCATTCTGTAGCAAGTGGACGGTGCGGCCCAAGGTGCTCGCCATCGTCAACGACGACGCTATTATGGTGGACTGCGAGCTGCCCAAAGGCCCGATAACGCTGGCCAAAATCTATCCCGGCTTCAAGAAACTCAGCATCATCAAGGCTGAGATAGAGGACTACGTCCAGTATCCGGGCTCCGATTGCCGGAACGGCGCGCTGATCCGCTATGCGGACGGCCACAAGGTGATGGATGAGCTGTGCTCGCACCACTCGCTGATCATATCGGGCAACGTGGTGCCCCAGCTCAGGCAGGTGGCCCGCGTTTTCGGATGGCAAACGGTCGAGCTGTAAACCGGCGGCATTGCGCGCTGCCGGACGGGCCAAAGTTTGGCTGTAACTTTTCTTCCTAATATAATATAGCAATATAATATAGCAATCAGCCTGAGAGCACCGGATTCCGGTGCTCTTTTTCCCGGCTTCCGCGGCTGATTTTTAGTCTGTTGAACTGCCGGAGCATTGATGTCCATGAATATTATTGTTGATTGCTATTGTTGCGGCCCAAAATAATTTCGTTTATTATCGAAAATTGTTATTCGCTTTCGTATTGACGTATTACCTTAATTTTGATATAGTCAAAATATTAAACAATAATAAAATGTCTCTGATGATTTCTCTGCCGGATTCATAAGACAAAATAAATGGACAAATCATCGGCCCGGCGTCGGGCAAGCCACAAATAAGCACATAATAATAAAAAACGAATGGAGGAGATAGAATGAAAGTCGGAATTGACAGCTACTGCTATCACAGGTTGTTCGGAGAAGTCTACGACTTCCAGGAAAAGCCGGAGAAGCTGAAAACAGTGGATGATTTTCTGGAACTGGCCAAGAGGTTGGATGTGGACGGCGTGTCGCTGGAAACTTGCTTCCTGCCCAGCCTGGACGATGCGTACCTCAAAGATCTGGGCGATAAGCTTAAGGATTACGGCTTTGACACGGTGTTTGCCTGGGGTCATCCCAACGGACTGGAGCGAGGCCTGAATCCTGAGGCGTTTGAGGAAATGAAGAGCCTCATCCCCAAGACCCGGCTTTTGGGCACCGATGTGATGCGCATCACGGGTTCGGCGTTTGACTGGCGGCATGAGAACCATCGCGACCATATCGCTCGCTTGGTACCTATGTATAAGGAAGCCGTTAAGATTGCTGAGGATCACGGCGTGCGCCTTGCCGCGGAGAACCACATCGACTATACGGCGGACGAGATGCTGGAGATGATCGAGGCGGTGGATTCGCCCAACTTCGGTATCAACTTTGACACCGGTAACTTCCTGCGCCTGCTGGACGATCCCATTGCGGGCATGGAGAAGCTGGCTCCCTATGTGTTCTCCACGCACATTAAAGACCTGGTGATGCATCCCACTGCAAGGCCCACTGACTGGTACTTCTTCTGCGGCGTGCCGGTAGGCTTTGGTCTCATCGACAACTTCAAGCTGGCAGAAATGCTCCACAAAGCTGGCTATAAGGGCTTCCTGGCTGTGGAAATCGACGCGCCCCATCCGCAGTGGCTGAACATGGAAGATGAAGCTATCGCGGTGAGTGTGCACAACCTGAAGAAGATCGCAGCAGCGTTCAAGTAAGCGATACGGGAGGTTGCCATGGCGAAAAAGACGTTAAACGTAGCTATGATCGGCGGCGGCTTTATGGGCAAGGCCCACAGCAACGCCTGGCTTAAGGTTAACAAGTTCTTTGATACGGATTTTGACATTAACCTCAAGGTAATCGTGGGTAATAAAACGCCGCTGGAAGCGTTTGCTGCCCGCTGGGGCTATGACGAAGTCAGCTATGACTGGCGGGAAGTCGTACGCCGTCCGGATATCGATATCGTGGACATCGGTACGCCCACGTGGGAACATATGGAGATGGCAGTGGCTGCGGCTGAGGCCGGCAAGCACATCGTCTGCGAAAAGCCGTGCGCGCTGTCGTATCAGCAGTGCCTGAAAATGGCGGAGGCTGCGAAGAAAGCCGGCGTCGTGACTTACCTCAACCACAACTACCGCCGCGTGCCGGCTGTGGCGTATGCCAAACAGCTGGTAGAGGAAGGCCGGCTGGGTACGATTTATCACTGGCGCGGCGCGTATCTGCAGGACTGGATTATGGATCCCGATTTCCCGCTGACCTGGCATCTGCAGAGCAAATATGCCGGCGGCGGCCCGGTGTTTGACCTGTCCAGCCACGCCTACGACCTGGCGCGGTATCTCATCGGCGATGCGAAAGCGGTGACTGCGGTCAACAAGACTTTCATTACCGAGCGGCCGCTGCCCGGTGCCGGCGCCGCTACGTTCTCTGCCGGTTCCAAGACGGAGAACGCGCAGAAGGCGCCCGTGGACGTGGAAGACGCGTCCTTTGCAGTGGTGGAATTTGAAAACGGCGCACTGGGCAGCATCGAGAGCACCCGCTTTGCCGTGGGCTGCAAGAACTACAACGATTTCGAAGTGTACGGCTCTAAGGGCGCGATTCGCTTCAATTTCGAGAGCATGAACGAGCTGTGGTTCCTCGACGCCACGCAGCCGCAGGCGGAGCAGGGCTTCAGGCGCATTCTGTGCACTGAAGGCGTGCATCCGTATGTGTCTGCCTGGTGGCCGGGCGGCCATATCATCGGGTATGAGCACACCTTTGTCAACGCATTCTATGATTTCCTGCAGGCAATTGCGGGCAAGGGAGCGCCGATCACGCCCGATTTCGAAGACGGTGCCGCGATTATCCGTTTCGTCGAAGCGGTTCAGCTCTCCAGCAAGGAACAACGGCGCGTGCTGATCGAGGAGATCAAATAAACGCTTTTGTCTTACAAAGCCCCGCTGGCACTTCATGCGGCGGGGCTATTATTTGTTTAGTTTCTTATGTCACTGTAAGCGAATTTCTTCCGGCGATGCGGTATCATGCGGCTGTTTTTGCAGATTAAATTCCGGCTGTTATTCGATTACATCTGCCATAACAGTTGGCAGAAGAATTTTTTGCCGTGATAAAAAATATTGATAAAATGTATTGGCACGATTGAATTCTTATGATATAATCTCTATCTGTCAGCGGCTGAGACCATGTTGTTTTATCCGCTGTCGATGCCAATGTAGCTCAGTCGGCAGAGCGGCTCACTCGTAATGAGCAGGTCAACGGTTCGAGCCCGTTCATTGGCTCCATTTCAATCATCCCAAGAGTCAACCTCTTTGGGATGATTTTATGG
>JAAXZP010000277.1 GCA_012719815.1 Christensenellaceae bacterium | reverse complement strand
GCTGCATCAACCTGCTGGAGGAAGCGGATGAAGGCAGCCTTATGGTCGACGGCGAGTGCCTGTTCCGCGTGGAAAACGGCCGGATTGTTTATCCCGCACCGGCGGAGAAGCAGCGCATCCGCAAAAAGCTGGGTCTGGTGTTCCAGGAGTTCCACCTGTTCCCCCACCTCTCGGTGATGCAGAACTTAACGCTCGCGCCGATGCAGGACGAAAACGCCGACAAAGAAGCCATCGAGGAAAACTGCCGCAACCTGCTCAAAAAGGTGGGCCTGCTGGACAAGGCGAAGAATTATCCTTTCGAGCTGTCGGGCGGCCAGAAACAGCGCGTGGCCATCGCCCGCGCCATGGCGCTGAACCCCGAGATACTGTGCTTCGACGAACCCACCTCCGCTTTGGACCCGGAGCTGACCGGCGAGGTGCTGCGCACCATCAAGCAGCTCGCGGAAGAGCATATGACCATGATCGTGGTCACGCACGAGATGGGCTTTGCGGGCGAAGTCGCTAAAGAAGTGGTGGTCATGGACGACGGGGTGATCGTGGAACGCGGCACGCCCGACGAGGTGCTGCGCAACCCCAGCCAGCAGCGCACGCGCGATTTCATGAGCAAGCTGCTGTCGATATAAGTGTTTATAACCTTTAAAAAGCGCTGTCCAAATGAGTATAACCTTTTCCGGAAACCTCATTAAAAAATGCCGCTTTGCGGCATTTTTTAATGACAAGCCAATCCTACTCGTACCGCAGCGCGTCGATGGGCTTGAGGCTCGCGGCCTTGTTGGCCGGGTATATGCCGAACACGACGCCCACAAACGCTGAGAACCCCAGCGCCAACGCCACAGTGCCCAGAGATAGCGACATCGGAATATCCATCGCCGTACTGAGAACCTGCAGTCCGATGTAGCTGATCCCAAGGCCGATAACGCCGCCCGCTACCGACAGCACCACCGCCTCGATGAGGAACTGGATCAGTATGTCGCTGCGCTGCGCGCCGACCGCTTTACGGATACCGATCTCGCGCGTACGCTCGGTAACGGACACCAGCATGATGTTCATGATGCCGATGCCGCCCACCACCAGCGAAATCGCCGCGATGCCGGACAGCAGTATCGTCATCACGCTCATCACTTCGTTCGTGACATCGATGATCGCGCTCTGGTTGATGATGAAATAACTGTCGTCGTCACCCAGCTCGCGGATGAGAAAGTCGTCTGTCGCCTCCTCCGCAGCGTCCACCGTATCCGGTGCGGTCGCCGATATGTATATGGCGTCGAATTCCGTATTCTTAAACAGCCGCTGCGCGGTGGTCAGCGGTATCAGCACCGTGGAATCCTTGTTGGCCAGCATGGTGTCGGATTTCTCAAGCAGCCCGACTACGGTGAAATCAAACCCGCCGATGTCCAGCGTATTGCCGATACAGTTCTCCGTACCGAACAGGTCGGTCGCCACGTCGATGCCCACCACGGCGTTATACGTATGCGCCTCCACGTCGATATCGCAGATGAACCGGCCCTGCTTTATCGCCTGCCCGGTAATATCCTGATACTTGCGCGTAACGCCTTCCACTTTATAACTGTCTTCGATGCTGCCCGCCCGGATTTTCGCGGTGCGCGTCATCACGCCCGCCGCTCCGTAAATCGAGTCCTCCTGTTCCAGAATTTCCAGATCGTCAAGCGTCAGGTGCGTCGCTTTGGTACCGCTAAACGACACCTGCAGAAGGTTAGAGCCCAGGCTCTCAATCTCCCCGGTGATTTTGCCTGTGGCCCCCTGCACCACGGAGATCAGCAGCGTCACCGCCACCACGCCGATGATAATGCCCAGCATGGTGAGAAACGAGCGCAACTTGTTGCCCTGGAGCGCAAACAGCGCCATCTTTACAGCCTGAGAGAATTTCATGACGCACCCCCGGCTGCACTGTCATGCTCAATGCGCCCGTCGCGTATCGTCAGCTGCCGGCTTGCCATGCTCGCGATATCGTGGTCGTGCGTGATCAGCACAATGCTGCGCCCTTCTTTGTGCAGCTCTTTCAGTATGTTCATGATCTCCCGGCCGGAATGGGAATCCAGGTTGCCTGTCGGCTCGTCGGCCAGTATCAGCGTGGGGTGGGTCGACAGCGCCCGCGCGATGGCCACGCGCTGCTGCTGGCCGCCGGAGAGTTCATTGGGCCTGTGATGCATCCGGTTGGCAAGCCCCACCTTTTCCAACGATTCCATCACGCGCTTTTTGCGTTCGGCCATCGGCAGCCCCTGATAAATCAGAGGCAGCTCCACGTTCTGATAGGCAGTCAGGCGGGGCAGCAGATTGAACTGCTGGAATATAAAGCCGATCTCACGGTTGCGAATCTCGCTGAGCTGCCGTTCGGTATAGTCGTCAATCAGTCGACCGTTCAGCCGGTATTCGCCCTCGTCCGCCAAATCCAGGCAGCCAATGATATTCATCAGCGTGGACTTGCCGCTGCCCGACGGGCCGATCACCGCGACAAACTCGCCGTCACCGATGGTCGCCGTCACGCCATCCAGCGCGTGAACTTCCGTCTCACCCATCTGGTATGTTTTTCGGATATTCAGGAGCTCTATCATCTTTAGCGCCCCCTATTCCTCGGCGCTGCCGCTTCCGGCGCCTCTGAATCTCTCCAGCATCTGTTGCTGGTTCCTCATCATCAGTTCCTGCATGCTCAGATTAACCTGCGGCACCGCCACCCGGTCCCCTTCGCTCAGGCCGGATGTGATTTCGATATTGGTGCCGTCGGTAATGCCCGTCGTCACTTTATGCGTCGCCACCACGGTATCCTGCGCTTCGTTCAGGTCGGATTCCAGCACCACATACTTCTCGCCGTTGATGATTTGAATCGCCTCAATCGGTATTATCAATACATTCTCGGCCTTCTGCGCCACGATAGTAACATCGGCGCTCATGCCGATCATCAGGCCTTCCGTTTCGGGCAGCGACAAAGTCACCGTAAAATCCGTCACGTCGTCTCTAGCCACCCCAATGGGGTTAATCTTGATGATCTCGCCCTCAAGCACCTGATCGGGCAGCGCGTCCAGCTTCACCGTCGCCTTTTCATGCAGGTCGATGCCGGCGATATCCACCTCGTCGATATCCACCTCGATTTTGAACGCGTCGCAACTCTGTACGCTGAACAGCGGCGTTCCCTCCTGTACCAGCTGTTCCTCGCTGATATTGAGGTCGGAAATCACGCCGTCCGCGCCCGCATACACCGTCAGCGCTTCGATATCCGCCAGCACGTCCTCAAGATCCTCCACGAGCTCGGCGCGCTGGTCCAGCTGCGCGTAAAGCTGCGCCGAGAGTATCTCGCCACTGAGGTCAAACATTTTGCTCCCGCGGGACACCTTGTCGCCCGTATCCCTGCGCACCCGTTCAACGATGCCGCCGCGCCCGGTGATGTACACAGGGTTCTCCACCTGCACCACACCCTTGCCCAATACAGTGCCGTCCTCTTTGGATACCGATGCCACATCATCCGGCAGGAAACCTTTATCCTTAAAGCTCACCGTCGCTCCCGCACTGCTTATGCTCACAACAGTGCCGGCCACGCTTTTTTCGCCCCCCGCCACCGTCCCCGGGTCGCCCACATGCAGCCCCTCGGCGTCAATCACCGTCTTCATGCGCTCGTCGGGGCATACAATTGCCAGCGCGCCGTGCTTCTCCATCACCGCGTCCACCAGATCGCCCTTTATTGCATATATCGCCTTCACCACGCCCTTGACAGGCGAATAGACGGCGTCCGGCCCGGACGTGCTGCGCAGCGAAAGTATCGACGCATCCAAATCGTCTATCTGCCGCTGCAGCGAATCGCGCTGCGACTCCAGCTCCTTGTTTTCCATCACCGCGATGACGTCGCCGGCAGACACAATATCGCCGTCCTCCGCCAGCACCTGCTTCACCGTGCCGGAAACGCTGGCGTACACCGTCTTATCCTCCAGCGGTGCCACCGTGCCGGAGCCTTTCACCTTGACCTCCACATTGCCGCGCTCCACCGGAACGATTGCGTAGGTGGTCTTGCCTTCTTCGGCCTTTTGTTTCTGCCAGCTGACATATCCTATCACCGCCAGCGCAGCCACTGCGACAACAATGACAAGCGTCACGATTCTTTTGGTCTTGCCCTTCTTTTTGGCCATAGCTGTCCTCCACATAACGGTTCCGGTATTATCTTATCGGCTATTCTACCAGCACCCATCCGCCCCAACAACAGCCCTTTCGATGTTTTACAGAATATTCACAACGTTGCAAGCAGGGAGGCGGCTTTGCTTAATGCGGTATACCGTACAGTTTTTTCTGCGGATCCCAAAACAGAAAATGCGTCGGCGGATAATATGTCAGCAAAGCATGTAGTATGAAAAGTCCGATGAAAATCACGATCGCAGCAGCAGTAAACGCGGGGCCATGCAGCCTGTGTCTGGATACTGCCATCCGGTATACAACCCACATGCCTGCTGCGATGCACACCAGCGCATTGACGATACTCGCCGGCAGCGAGTCAATCCCCAGCACACGGCAGGCCAAATAGATAAGCAGCATTAGCGCGGGCATCACGAGCAGCGAAATGGCGCATGCAAACACATAATTCGGGTAACGCCACCCGGCAGCAAAATACATCACAATAAACCAGATGAGCGGGGGAACCAAAAACAGCTTGACATGCTCCCATGGGCTTTCGTTGACCGGGCAAAAGACGCTTAAGAAACCGCAGGGCAGCCACTCATATAAAAAATGCCAAAGCTCCGCCAGCCCCATTACTGCCAGCACGCCGGCAACACACCATCTTTTCAGCCTTCTGCGGGTATTCCTGCTCATAATACCAACTCCGGTCAGATCAACACTTCCAGCGCGTCAAACACGTGCCGCACGCCGATAACCTCCATGCCATCGGGCGCCCTGAGATTCGCCATGTTGGCCTTGGGTATCACGGCCTTTCTAAAGCCCATCTTGCTGCATTCAAACAGCCGCTTTTCCATCTGGCCCACAGCGCGCACCTCGCCCGTCAGACCTACTTCGCCTACCGCCACCGCGTCGCTGATCGCCTTGTCCCGGAAACTGGAAACGATGCTGGCCGCCATCGCGAGATCTGCCGCCGGCTGCATCAGCCGGATGCCGCCCGCCACATTGAGATACACGTCCTGATTATACAGTTTGAGCCCCATGCGCTTTTCCAGCACGGCCACCATCAGCGCCATGCGGTTGTAGTCCAGACCTGCCGCCATACGGCGCGGCATCTGGAATGACGTCGGGCATACCAGCGCCTGAATCTCCAGCAGCACCGGCCGCGTGCCCTCGATGGCGGGGTATACGCACGAGCCGGATGCCTCTCTCGCGCGCTCGCCCAGCAGCATCCCGGAAGGGTTCTCCACCTCGTGCATGCCGTCGTCGCGCATGTCGAATACGCCGATCTCGTTGGTGGAGCCAAAGCGGTTTTTCACCGCGCGCAGTATGCGGAACGTGCCCTGCCGCTCGCCCTCGAAATAGAGCACCGTATCCACCATGTGCTCCACCACGCGCGGTCCGGCAATCGCGCCTTCCTTGGTCACATGGCCGATGATGAACACCGCCGCGCCGCTCGTTTTCGCCTCACGCGTCAGTTGCGCGGCGCATTCCTTGATCTGGGAAACGCTGCCCGCCGCAGGTCCCAGCCGGGAGGAATACATCGTCTGTATGGAGTCCACCCCCACAAAGTCCGGCGAAGCCTCGCGCATGCGCGCAATGCAGCTGTGAATCTCCGTTTCAGCCAAAAGCATTATATCGCTGTGGATGCCCAGCCGTCCGGCGCGCAGCCGCACCTGCCGCAGCGATTCCTCGCCGGAGATGTACAGCACCTTTTTACCCATG
>JAAXZP010000276.1 GCA_012719815.1 Christensenellaceae bacterium | reverse complement strand
GGGCTGATATTTATGGCGCGCACCGTGATCGGCAACGCGGTGGGGCTGGCATTTCTGACCGCGGGTATCGTCATGTCGCGCATCAGCATAAAATTTGTGCTGCGGGGCATCAAGCCGCTGTGGTTTATCATACTGCTGACGTTCGTGCTCAACGTGTTTTTCCATCAGGGCGGCACGGAGCTGTTTTCGTGGTGGATAATCCGCGTGTCGGAGGAAGGGCTGATCAGCGCGGTACGGCTGGCCGCCAGGCTGATATTCCTGATTACCGCGACGACGATGCTGACGCTGACCACGTCGCCGATAGCTCTGACGGACGGGCTGGAGAGCCTGATGAAGCCGCTCAAGGTGGTGAGGTTCCCGGTGCACGAGCTGGCGATGATGATGACCATTGCGATGCGCTTCATACCGACGCTGATCGAGGAGACGGACAAAATCATGAAGGCGCAGACCGCCCGCGGCGCGGAATTTGACTCCGGCAACGTGATAAGGCGCGCGACGGGCATGGTGCCGCTGCTGGTGCCGCTGTTTGTCAGCGCTTTCAGGCGGGCGGATGAGCTGGCGTTTGCGATGGAGTCGCGCTGCTATCACGGCGGGGAGGGGCGCACGCGCATGAAAGTGATGCACCTGGCTGGGCGCGACTGGGCGGCGGCCGCTGTGGTGGCTGCGCTGATCGTGTTTATGGCATTCGGATTCTGAGATACGACAGAAACCGACGGCAAAGTACATTTCAATGCGCCGGCACTTATCGGATAAACACGCCCTGCAGGCAGCATGTGGATGACACCATGCTCCTTGTTATGTATGGGGCAGAACTTGATTTTAAGCTGGAGAGTGGAATGCGCGTCAGGCTGATTGTGGAATACGACGGGACAAACTATGCTGGCTGGCAGCGCCAGCGGGATTTTATGTCGGTGCCGGAGGCACTGGAGAAAGCCTGCGAGCGCGCTGTGGGCGAAAAGGTGTGCATGCACAGCGCAGGGCGCACCGACGCGGGCGTGCACGCCGAGGCGCAGGTGGTGCACTTCGATACCGACTGCGTGATACCGCCGGAGCGACTGAGCTACGTGTTTAACATGTACCTGCCGCCCGACATCCGCGTGCGGCGCTCGGAAGCGGCGGACCCCAGTTTTCACGCGCGGTTTGACGCGAAGGCCAAGACATACCGCTATACGATATACGCCGACAGGCACGCGCCCGCGATATACCGCCATACGGCGGCGTTTGTGCGCGGCAATCTGGATATTGAAAAAATGCGCGACGCGGCGGCCCGGCTGTGCGGCACGCACGACTTCAAGCCGTTTTCGGCGAATGGTACCGAAGTGAAGGATACGGTGCGCACGATATACGAAATCACGGTGACGGCTGACCTGCCGTATATCTGGATCGACGTGACGGGCTCGGGGTTTTTGCACCATATGGTGCGCATCATAGCGGGCACGCTGATACAGGTGGGCATCGGCAAGCGCGAACCCGACTGCATCGATGCGATACTGGCAGGCCGGGAGCTGGCGGGGCCGACGGCGCCCGCCCACGGACTGACGATGAAAAAGGTGTATTACGGGGACGACAGGATACCGGGGAAGAAATGAAAGCGAACAAATCGGGCGGCAACAGCCTGTTGGTGAAAATCATCTGCGCGCTGCTGACGGCGGCGGGGGTTGTGCTGATCGCGTGGTCGGCCATCGCGATGGCGGTTTCCACTGCTGTCACCATCGGCATGATCGCGCCCATCGTATTGGGTTTGCTGCTTATCGCGTACGCGGCGGCCCGGCTCGTCAGGCGCGGCCGGGTGATCGGGCAGCGGTGGCTGCGTGCGGTTATCGCCGCGGTGCTGGCGGTGGGGCTTATAGCCGCCGCCATTTTTGAGATGCTGATGTACGAGGCGGCGTACAGGCAGCCGCCGGAGGAGGACGCCGGGTTTGTGATCGTGCTGGGCTGCGGCATATTCCCGGACGGGCGGCTGACGCTGTCGCTGAAAAACCGGCTGGATGCCGCTTACGATTACCTTATAGAGCACGAAGGCTCGCTCTGCATCGTGTCGGGCGGGCAGGGCGCCAACGAGCCGGTGCCGGAAGCGCAGGCAATGAGCGCGTACCTGCGCTCGCGCGGGGTCCATCCGAACCGTATACTGATTGAAGACCGTTCGGACAGCACGCTGCGCAACCTGATGTATTCCAGGGAGATCATGGCCCGGTATCCGAAGCAGCCGCAGACCGCAGCCATCGTGACCAGCGATTTTCACGTATACCGAGCGCTGATGCTGGCGGAGCATCTGGGTATCCGCGCGTTCGGCATACCCGCCCCCACCAACTGGAGGATTGCGATGGCGTGCCACGTGCGCGAATACGCGGCGATTATAAAGACCTGGCTGTTTGGCGGAGAGAAGCCTTGAGCAAGGCAGGCATTGATAATCATTTATTCGTGTGGTATATTTTCTGATAATATGATTTGAAAGCAGGACATCATGGATTACAGCAAATTGTTGGCGCAGGCCATCGCGGACGCGGCGGGCCTGGAAGTAGAGGATATAGCATCATGGATTGAGGTGCCCGCTGATGAGACTCTGGGGGACTACGCGTTCCCCTGCTTTAAGCTGGCCAAAACGCTGCGCAAGGCGCCGCCTGCCATCGCGGCGGAGATTGCCGGCAAGCTGGTAAAGCCGGGTTTTGTATCCGAAGTGCGCGTGGTGGGCGCGTATATCAATTTCTTTCTGGACCGCGTGACGCTGGCCAGACAGACATTGTAGGACGTTTTCGAGCAGGGCGACGCTTACGGCAGCAGCGACAAGGGCGCGGGCCGCGTGGTGTGCATCGACTATTCGTCCATCAACATCGCCAAACCGTTCCACATCGGGCACCTGTCGACCACGGTCATCGGCAACGCGCTGTATCGCATATACGGCTTTCTGGGATACAAGCCGGTGGGCATCAACCACCTGGGCGACTGGGGGACGCAGTTCGGCAAACTGATCGTGGCTTATAAGCTGTGGGGCAGCAAGGAGGACATTGAGGCGCGGTCCATTACCGCGATGCTGGAGCTGTACGTGAAGTTCCATGAGGAGGCCGAGAAGAACCCGGCTCTGGACGAGCAGGCCCGCGTGTGGTTCAAGAAAATAGAGGACGGCGACGAAGAGGCGCTGTCGATATTCAACTGGTTCAAGGAGCTGACTTTAAAAGAGGTCGGCAAGATATACGACCTTCTGGGCGTGCATTTCGACAGCTACGCCGGCGAGAGCTTCTACAACGACAAGATGCAGCCGGTGATCGACGAACTGAAGGAAAAAGGGCTGCTGGAGTTTTCGGAGGGCGCGTACGTGGTGCGCCTGGGCGACGATTTGCCGCCCTGCATAGTACTCAAGTCCGACGGGGCGACGCTGTATTCCACGCGCGACCTCGCGGCGGCTTTCTATCGCAAAAAGACGTACAACTTCCACAAGTGCCTGTATGTGGTGGCGTACCAGCAGAACCTGCACTTCAGGCAGGTGTTCAAGGTTATCGAGCTGATGGGCTACGACTGGGCGAAGGATCTGGAGCATGTCGCTTTCGGCATGGTGTCGCTGGAGGACGGCACGCTGTCCACGCGCAAGGGCAAGGTGGTGCTATTAAAGGACGTGCTGGACAAGGCGGTGGAGAAGACGCTGTCCATCATCGAGGAAAAGTCGCCCGGGCTGGAGAACAAGGAAGAGGTCGCCAAAACGGTGGGTATCGGCGCGGTGGTGTTTGACACTTTATCGTCCGCGCGCATCAAGGACATCACGTTCTCGTTTGACCGCGTGCTGAACTTCGACGGCGAGACAGGGCCGTATGTGCAGTACACCCACGCGCGCTGCGCCAGCCTGCTGCGCCGGGCGGATTTCGACTGGGCTGCTGCGGACAAGGATTACACCGCGCTAAATAACCCCGAGGCGTTCGCAACCGCCAAGCTGCTTTACAGCTTCCCGGATGCCGTCGCGCGGGCGTGCGAGAAGAACGAGCCGTATCTTATCACGCGGCATATCATCGAGCTCGCCAAGGCGATGAACCGTTTTTACTACGAACACCGCATCATAGACGAGGATAAGGCCAAAACGGCTGCGCGGCTGATGCTGGCGGCCTGCGTAAAACAGGTGCTGAAAACGGGCCTTTATCTGATTGGCGTAGGCGCGCCGGAAAGAATGTAACGGATATAAGATGTAAGCAATCCCGCTTACGAGCGTTTTTCATAAATCTGGTAAAATACAACAGCATACCAAAAGGCTATGAGGAGACGTTCCTCCAGCCAAAATACTAATGCAGGAGCCTGTGATTGAACGAAAAATCGCACGGGTTTCTTTGCGCACACAAAAACGGAGGGAATTATGGAAAAACGCGAACGTTTAAGCTTCTGGGACTTCATCAAAAAGCACTCCAAGCGGTATTTCATCGATGCGCTGGGCGCGATGGCGCTGGGCCTGTTTTCCTCCCTGATCATCGGCCTTATTATGACGCAGATCATCAACCTGATATGGCCGGAGATTGCCGGAACGGTGACGCTGCAGCGCTTCGGCGAGTGCGTGCAGCTGCTGACGTCCGGGCAGGCGACGGGCCTTGAGTTCATCGAAGTGTTCAAGTACCTGATCGGGTCGTCGTCGCCCGTGGTGGGTTCGACAATCGGCGTGGCGGTGGCCTGGGGGCTTAAAGCCAAGCCGCTCGCGATGTTTTCGTCCGCTGTGACGGGCGCGTACGGCTATATGCTGGGCGGACCGGTGGGGTGCTATATCGCGGCGCTGGTGGGCGCGGAATTTGCCAAGCTGGTGGCAGGGCGCACCAAGATCGACATCATACTGACGCCCATCGTGACGATATTCACCGGATGTATTTCCGGATGGCTGGTAGGACCGGCGGTGAGCGCGCTGATGACCTCCCTGGGACAGCTCATCATGCGGGCGACCGAGCTGCAGCCGTTCTTCATGGGCATGGTGGTGTCGGTGCTGATGGGAATGATACTGACAGCGCCCATCTCCAGTGCGGCGCTGGCCATCATGCTGGACCTGTCCGGCCTGGCGGCGGGCGCGGCCACAGTGGGCTGCTGCGCGCAGATGGTAGGGTTTGCGGTGGCGAGTTTCCGTGAGAACAGATGGGGGGGCCTGATTGCGCAAGGGCTGGGCACGTCGATGCTGCAGGTGCCCAACATTGTGCGCCGACCGCAGATTTGGATTCCGCCCACGCTGGCCAGCGCGATACTGGGGCCGGTATCCACGCTGGTGTTCCGCATGACCAACATCCCGCTGGGCGCAGGCATGGGCACGTCCGGCCTGGTGGGGCAGGTGGGCACGTTTACGGCGATGGCGGGCGTGTATGATTTCTGGACGCTGCTTGCCATCGTGATTGGGCTGCATTTTGTCGCGCCGGCGCTTCTCACGCTGCTGTTCAGCGAATTCATGCGCAAAAAGGGATGGATCAAACCGGGAGACATGCTGCTGCCGTCATAGCTATTAAACGCCGCCGAGCTAGCGGCGTTCTTTTTTCTGCATGAATGGGAAGCGCATACGGCGGCAGGGCATCCGCCGTCAAAAAAACGGTAAAAGCGTTGCCCGGCTTGGTAAATTGTGCGATAATACCAGTTAGATTGACAAAAGAGGGTGGACTTATGCTGGACATCAAAAGGATTCGGACAAACCCGGAAGAAATGAAGGCGGGGCTTGCAAGCCGCGGCGTTACCGGCGTGGTGGAAAAGCTGCTGGCGCTGGATGAGAAGCGGCGCGAGCTTATCGTGAAGACCGAGAGCTTAAAAGCGCGGCGCAACGAGGTTTCCAAGAAGATCCCCGCGATGAAAAAGGCGGGGGAAGACACTGCCGCGCTGATGGAGGAGATGAAGCGGGTCTCGGAGGAGACCAAGCGCATCGATGCGGAGCTTGCCGCCATTGACGACGAGATAACGGCGATACTGCTGGGCACGCCCAACGTGCCGCTGCCCGATGTGCCGGTGGGAGAGAGCGAAAGGGACAACAAGGAGGTCCGGCGCTGGGGGGAGCCTCGGCAGTTTGACTTTGAGCCCAAGGCCCACTGGGATATCGGCACAATGCTTGGCATACTGGATTTCGAGACGGCGGCCCGGGTGACGGGCGCGCGGTTCGTGTTCTACAAAGGCCTGGGCAGCCGGCTGGAGCGCGCGCTGATCAGCTTCATGCTGGATCTGCACACGCTGGAAGGGCCGTATACCGAAGTGTTCCCGCCGTACATGGTGAGCCGCGCCTCAATGGTGGGTACCGGGCAGCTGCCCAAGTTCGAGGAGGACGCGTTTGCCGTGCGGAACATGGACTATTTCCTGATACCCACGGCGGAAGTGCCTGTGACCAACATGTACCGCGAGACTATCATGGACAAGCTGCCGGTGTATCACGCCGCGTACAGCGCGTGCTTCAGGGCGGAGGCGGGCAGCGCGGGCCGCGATACGCGCGGGCTGATACGGCAGCACCAGTTCAACAAGGTGGAGCTGGTCAAGTTTGTGCGGCCCGAGGATTCCGCTGCGGAACTGGAGTCGCTGACAAACGACGCCGAGAAGGTGCTCCAGCGGCTGGGCCTGCCGTACCGCGTGATGCAGCTGTGCACCGGCGACCTCGGTTTTTCGTCCGCGAAGACGTACGACCTGGAGGTGTGGATGCCGAGCTACGGCCGGTATGTGGAGATATCGTCGTGCTCCAACTTCCTGGACTTCCAGGCTCGGCGCGCCAACATCAAATACAGGCCGGGGCCGGGTCAAAAGCCCGAGTTCGTGCATACGCTGAACGGCAGCGGCGTGGCGGTGGGCCGGACGGTGGCGGCGATACTGGAGAACTACCAGCGGCCCGACGGCAGTGTGGAAGTGCCGGAGGCGCTGCGGCCGTATATGAAGGCTGACGTGATCGAATAGATTGCTTATGGGCCTCCCGAAGCTTTGGCTTTTGGGGTTGTGATGGGGTGTTGGGCATATTTTCGAGCCGGAGGCGACCATGATCATTTGCGAGGAATGCGGTGCGCGCAACCGAAACGACGCCTACGTATGCGCGGAGTGCGGAGCCGGCCTGCTTCATTTGGAGCCGGTACCGGACGACGAGCCGGCTCCTGTAAAGCGTAAAAGGCCGCTTTGTGGGCGCTGGAAGCGGCAGCGGGAAGTCTTTGACGAGCCGGAGTACGCATACGGCGCGGAGGAGGACAGCGCCGGGCCTGCGGACATAAAGCAGGATGAGCAGCCGATGCACGTATATGACACAGCGGAGGATATGCCCGAAACAGCCGATGAGGCGCAGGACGGCCCGGCATATCAGGACGAGCCGGAGGAAGACGGCGGGCTGCGGTTTGTGTTCGAGGAGGCCGCGGACGAGCTGACGCCCGCCGTGGCAAGCGGTTATGAGCCGCAGGAACATACGGCGGCAGCGAAGGACAGCGAGCCGGAGACGGCGTCTGCCGCAGAAGAACGGCCGGATTTGGCTGCGGCTCAGGGCGGGATGCCGCCTGAGTCGATAGAGATCGAGCTGCCGGGGTATGCGGAGGCGGAGGAAGAAGCGCCGAGGCATGCCGAACCTCGGTCCGACCGGAGCCGGGAGGTGCGCGTCCGTGTGGCGCGCGTCAGGACGGACAGGTACCGGAGGGAGGAGGAGTCCGCACCGCCGCGTGTATCGGTGGACCTGGACGACGAGGAGTATGACGACGAGCCGTATGGTGAATCGGACGAGTTCGACAGGATGACGCCCGGCATGATTGCCGCCATTGTCACAGTGGCATCGCTACTGGTGGTGACGCTGGTGGTGCTGGGCGTGCTGCTGCTGGGCCGGGGCCGCAGCGTACCGGCGGACGCATCGGCTGCGCCCCCGGCGGTAACTGTGACCGCGGAAACGCCCGCGCCCACTCCTGAAGCGATGCCCGAACCGCCGATAACCATGACGAACCCCGAGCAGTGACTGTCCCATATTCTTTGAGACGCAAAACAGGAGCCGCATTAGGGCCCCTGTTTTATTCTGCGTGATGAGGACGGTGGCGGCTTAGAAGAACTTGGCCGGGTCCTTCCAAACGCCGTTCACCTTGTATTCGAAATGCAGGTGGCTGGGCAGATCCAGCTCTTTGGGTATCTCGCCCACCGTGCCGATCACGTCGCCGGCGTTCACCTTGTCGCCTTCGGATACCAGCAGATCGCCGAGGCCCATGTAAATCGTCTCGGTGCTGTCGGAATGCTTGATGACCACCACGCCGCCGTCCGCTTCGTTGGTGTATGCTTCTGTGACCGTACCGGCCATGGCAGCCGACACCGACGCGCCCTTATCCGCCTGCATATCCGTGCCGTTGTGGGTAGCCCAGGTGTTAAGGGACGGGAAGAACACCAGCTCGTCGCCCGAGAAGCTGTTGATGATCTTGCCGTCCACCGGCTTCCTCAGTCTGATGGAACCGCCGCCGCTCTTATTGGGCGTTTCCTTTTCGGTTTCCATTGGGGTTGCCGAAGGCGTCGGCATTGCGGTGGCTGTGGGCGCCGGGCTGGGTTTGGGGGTCAGCATGGCCAGTTCGTCTTCCAGCGACGTATCTCCGATGACCGACGCGGGGTCGTTTTCACCGACCTGCGGCTGACTGCCGTCGTCGCGCGGCCACGCGAGGATGGCAGTGATGCCCGCAGCGGCGACGCATAAAAAGATCAGCACATAAAGCCCCTGCTTTTTCAGGAATGCCTTGACGTTCTCGCGGTTTATCTTCTTGGTGATTTTGTCCTTGATGTTCTTTTCATTCATTGTTTCACACCTCCACGCAAATCATCTTTCCCTTTTTTGCATAAAAAAATACCTGTCAAAGATACTGTGGAGAGGTAAAACAATGATATATGGTATTTAACCGACAGTGACGCCTGTAAAATAATGCGTGAGTATGTCGATATAATCCGCGCCTTTTTTGGCCATGGCGTTGGCGCCCGTCTGGCTCATGCCCACGCCGTGCCCGAAGCCTATCGTGTGGAACGTGATGCTGTCCTCCGTCTGCTCGACGGTGAAATTGGCCGAGTTCAGCGAGAATGCCTCGCGTACCTCGCGTCCGGTAAAGCTCTGGTTGCCGATGCGGATGCTCTGCACGCGCCCGCTGTCGAACCGCGTGATCTCGCCGATCAGCGGAACGCCGTCGAAGCTGATTGCCGGGGAAATCTTCTTCACCTTTTTTTTGAATTCATCGACGCTGACCGTGGCTTTCCCGTAGTAATGGGAGGAATTTTCCTCCCCTTCGCTCACTACGCTCCGAAGGTAGGGCAGCGCCTTGGAATACACGTTCTCGCTGTTCTCGGTGCGTCCGCCCGCCGACGCGCAATAGAACACTTGGATGGTTTCGCCCTGGTAATAGATGGCTTCTCCGGCGGTGGAAGTGACGGCTTCGGTGATTTTGGCGAGATACTCCGCTTTTTTGCTGCCCCAGCTGCGTGTCATCTCCTCGTCCGTGACATACGCCTGGCAATGGTTGCTGTTGGTGCAGATATCCGCGCCCTCGTGGGCGGAGCAGCCGCCGTGATCACGCTTGTAGAGCGTGTAGGTGCGCGCGGCAACCGCCTGGGCTTTGAGCGCCTCCAGCTCGAAAGAGGCGGGCATCTCAGCCGCGACGACGCCGATCAGATAGTCTTCCAGCTTCATTTCGGTGAGCGAGCCGTCCAGCCACACCCGGATGGTGGGATTGGCTTCTTTCTTCTTCCCGATGATCTCGAAATCGGGAGAACCGGGCGAACCGGCACCGGGGTTTTCGGCGGCAGGCGGCGCCCCGCGGGTGAGCACCGTGATGGCAGGATAGAGCACGGCCAGCAGCACGAACAGCACGATGCCGAGCAGCGCCATGCCTTCCGGAGTCAGTCGTCTCATTCGTCGCATGCAAACACCCCCTGCTCAAGTCTATTAATGAGACAGGCCGTTTATGTCTCGCGGCGGATGTTCGCGCCCAGGCGGCGCAGCTGGCCTTCCAGATCTTCGTAGCCGCGGTCCAGATGGTAGATGTCGCTAAGCACCGTCTCGCCCTCCGCCAAAATTCCCGCGATGCACAGCGCCGCGCCGGCGCGCAGGTCGGTGACGGTGACCTCGGTGCCGCAGAGCCGCCGGCCGCCGTGCACCACGGCGGTGTTGCCCGCCACCGTGATATCCGCGCCCATCTTTTGGAGCTCCGGCACGTGCAGGAAACGGTTTTCAAATACCGTCTCGTTGATGGTGCTGTCGCCCCGCGCCGCGCAGCAGGCCGCCATGAACGGCGCCTGCAGGTCGGTCGGGAAGCCGGGGTAGGGGGATGAGATGATGACCATGGGCTTTAAGCGGCGGCACCTCACGCGCACGCCGCCGGGGTACGGGAATATCTCCGCGCCCGCTTCGATGAGCTTGAGGCTGATGGGGCGCAGGTGGTCGTTGCGGACGTTTTCCAGCGTGACGTCGCCGCCCGAAGCCGCCGCCGCGACCATCAGCGTGCCCGCTTCAATGCGGTCGGGTATGGGCGTATAGTCCGCGCCGTGCAGCTCCGGAACGCCTTCAATGACCATGCGGCCATCCGGCAATATGCGCACGCGGGCTCCCATGGCGTTAAGAAAGCCGGCAAGGTCGT
>JAAXZP010000275.1 GCA_012719815.1 Christensenellaceae bacterium | reverse complement strand
TCGCCGATGAGTATGATGTCAGGGTCCTGGCGCAGCGCGGCGCGCAGCGCACGGGCGTAATCGCTTGAGTCCACGCCGATCTCGCGCTGGTTGACGATGCATTTTTTGTGCCGGTGCAGGTACTCGATGGGGTCTTCCAGCGTGATGATGTGCTTGCTGCGCGTGTTGTTGATCATGTCGACCATCGCCGCAAGCGTGGTAGATTTGCCGCTTCCTGTGGGCCCGGTCACGAGTATCAGTCCGCGCGAGAGGTTGCACAGCGTGGCCACTATGGGGGGCAGGCCGAGGGTATTGATGTCCGGCGGGTTGAACTTGATCAGGCGCATGGCGAGCGCGACGCTCTGGCGCTGCTTGAATACGTTGACGCGGTACCGGTATTTGCCGGGCACCGACAGCGAAAAGTCCAGCTCTCCCGCCGCCACGAAGCTTTCCCACTGGTCGTTTCTCATGATATCCCGGGCAAACTGCTCGGACATTTCGGGCGTGACAATCTGGTCGCAGAGGGGCATGAGGCCCACGCTGACGCGGATGATAGGCGGCAGGCCGACGGTGATGTGCAGGTCGGACGCTTCGTTTGCCGCTGCTCTTTCCATCAGTTCATAGATGTTCATTCGCCCTCTCCTTTGTACGAGTATGCCGTGTTGATGACTTCCTGTATTGTGGTTTCGCCCTTTTCCATCAGGGCGATGCATTCCTGTGCCAGGCTGCCCATGTGCTGGTGCCGGACAGCATAATCGCGGATGGCGTCGACTGTCTCGCCGCGGGAGATCATGTCGCGCACTTCGCGGTCCACCACCAGCATTTCGTGCACCGCCACGCGGCCCTTATAGCCGGTGTTGTTGCAGTAGGAGCATCCCTTGCCGTAATAGATGGGCTTGTTGTAGGTGGACGGCAGCCCGGCTGCCGACAGCTCAAAACGGCTGGGCGTGTACTGCGCTTTGCAGAACGAGCATATCTTTTTCACCAGCCGCTGCGCCATGATGCCCACCAGCGAGGCGGCGAGCATGTAGGGCGGTATGCCCATGTCGATAAGGCGCGAGATGGTGCTGGGCGCGTCGTTGGTGTGGATGGTGGACAGCACCAGGTGGCCGGTGATGGCCGCGCGGATCGCGATTTCCACCGTTTCCTGGTCGCGGATTTCGCCGAGCATTACGATGTCCGGGTCCTGCCGCAGTATGGAACGCAGGCCGGTGGAGAACGTGAGCCCTGCTTTGGGGTTCACCTGAACCTGGTTGATGCCCGCCATTGTGTATTCCACCGGGTCTTCTACCGTGATGATGTTCTTCGTTGAATCGTTGAGCTCGCTCAGCATCGCGTACAGCGTGGTGGATTTGCCGCTGCCCGTGGGGCCGGTGACGAGTATGATGCCGTGCGGGTTCTTGAGCATCGCGTCGAACTTGGCGAGGTTCGCCTCCGAGAAGCCCAGCTTGTCTTTGGCGATGATGAAGTTCTGCTTGTCTAAAAGGCGCATCACGATCTTTTCGCCGTGTACGGTGGGCAGC
>JAAXZP010000274.1 GCA_012719815.1 Christensenellaceae bacterium | reverse complement strand
GGATACCGAAGCGCATATCACTATGTCGATCCAAAGGTCCAGACACATTGTGGAGGTGACCATACCTTTCAATGGAATTGTCCTTCGCGGCGAAGAAGCCACGGGGGACATGTATGCGTCGATCGACGGTGTCGTGAAGAAGCTGGAGAAGCAGATCCACAAACACCGCACGGCGCTCAGGAAAAAGCTGCGCGAAGGAGCGTTTTCCGGCGACGACTACGATTACGCAGCGGAGCTGGCAGACGAGAAAGTGCCCAAAATCGTCCGGACGAAGAAATTTGTGATCAAGCCGATGAGCCTGGAGGAGGCGCAGATGCAGATGGAACTTTTGGGGCATAAGTTTTTCGTGTTCCGCAACGCCACCACGAATGAGATCAACGTGCTGTATCAGCGCAACGACGGCGATCTCGGCCTGATTGAACCGGACATCGGGTAAAACAGAAAGGAAAAGCTCCGGCTTGGATAACAAAGGCGGATGGAAACCATCCGCCTTTTCGTATGCCGTATTACAGGAAATATTCGACGCCGCTCTGGAATATCTTCTGGTCTTTTTCGCCCGGCACGTTGATCAGCGTGTGGGCGGTGTAGCGCTCGGAGTGCGCCATTTTGCCGAACACGCGGCCGTCGGGCGAGAGCAGGCCTTCCACTGCGAGCATGGAGCCGTTGGGGTTGCCGCTGCCCATGGTGGGCTTGCCCGTTTTGTCCACGTACTGCGTGGCGATTTGGCCCGCTTCCAGCAGCGCCTGCGCTTCCTCCGGCGTGGCGACAAAGCGGCCTTCGCCGTGGGACACCGCGACGGTGTGGATGTCCCCGGGCTGGCAGTGCATCAGCCAGGGCGATTTGTTGGAAGTAATTCGCGTGCGCACCAGCCGCGAGACGTGGCGGCCGATGCGGTTGAACGTGAGCGTGGGGCTATCGCTGCGCATGTCGCGGATTTCGCCGTACGGCACAAGGCCCAGCTTGATGAGCGCCTGGAAGCCGTTGCAGATGCCGAGGATGAGGCCGTCGCGGTCCAGCAGGCGCTGCACTGCGTCTGTGACGCGCGGTTCGCGGAACACCGCCATGATGAACTTGCCGGAGCCGTCCGGCTCGTCGGCGCCCGAGAAGCCGCCGGGGATCATCAGTATCTGGCTTTTCCCTATCGCTTCCGCCAGCCGGCGGACGGAGTCTTCGATGTCGTCCGCAGTGAGGTTGCGGATGAGCACCGTCTCCGGTATGCCGCCCACCCGGCGGAACGCCGCGGCGGAGTCGTACTCGCAGTTGGTGCCGGGAAACACCGGTATCACCACGCGGGGCCATCCCTTATCGCCGGAGTAGACGTGGACGGACTTCGCGGAGAACAGCCTGTCCGGCACGTCGCCCGAAGCCGGCGCGGATATGGGGTAGACATCGGAGAGCGTGCCGAGGTAGGCGTCCCGCAGAACGGAGAGCGGGACGGATTCCACGTCCAGCGTAATGGCGTCACCGCCCGTTTCGCCGATCAGCTCGAACGGCAGGTCGCTGTCCGATTCAACGACGATGTCGCCGTAGGCTTTGCAGGAAAGATCGTCGATGTTGCCGGTAAGGCGGGCGCCGATGCCGTTGCCCAGCGCCATTTTCGCGACGGCAGCGAGCACACCGCCGCGCTCCACGGCATATGCGGAATGGATATATCCAGACTGGATATAAGCGTACACTTTTTCGTAGGCCTGACGCAGGGCATCGAAATCCGGGATGCCGTCTTCGCCGCGCGCCGCGCGCACGCGGTAGATTCTGCTGCCCGGCTTTTTGAACTCCGGCGATATGATGCCGGCGGCTTTTTCGCAGCACAACGCGAAGCTTACCAATGTTGGCGGCACGTGCATGTCTTCGAACGTGCCGGACATGGAATCCTTGCCGCCGATGGCCGGCGTTTTCATGCAGCGCTGCGCCCACCACGCGCCCAGCAGCGCCGCCAGCGGCTTGCCCCACACGTCCGGCGTGGTCATGCGCTGGAAGTATTCCTGCAGCGTGAGCCACGCGCTCGCAACGTTACCGCCCGACGCGGCGAGTTTGGCGAGCGACAGCACCACGGAGTACATCGCGCCGAGGAACGGGTTTTTTTCCATCAAGTAAGGGTCGAAGCCGTAGGACATCAGCGTGGCGGTGTCGCACTCGCCGTCCGCGGCGATCTTGGCGGCCATCGCCTGTATGGGCGTCAGCTGAGCCGCGCCGCCCAGTGGCATCGTGACGGTGGACGCGCCGATGGTGGAGTCGAACATCTCGATGAGGCCCTTTTTGGAGCAGATGTTAAGGTCCGCCAGCATCGCGGGGAGGCGCTCCGCAAGATTGCCGGTGAAAGGCTCGTCGAAAATCCCGTCGGTAGCAAGGCCGGTGACGTGCGCTTTGGCGTACGCCGGCGCGCCGTTGGTGTTGAGGAACGAGCGTTTCAGCGACACGATGGGCCGGCCGCGCCAGTACAGCTCCATACGGCCCGCGTCGGTGACTTCCGCCACCTGTGCGGCGTGCAGGTTTTCCTCCCTGGCGAGGGCGAGCACGGCGGG
Organism: Christensenellaceae bacterium; assembly: GCA_012719815.1. Taxonomy (GTDB): domain Bacteria; phylum Bacillota; class Clostridia; order Christensenellales; family SZUA-584; genus SZUA-584. The sequence continues at coordinate 2,484 of JAAXZP010000274.1, read as the reverse complement.
CAGGTCTTTTCTGTCGATCACCACCGCCATGCGTTCCTGGCTTTCCGATATGGCGAGCTCCACGCCGGACAGGCCCTCGTATTTCTTGCGCACCAGATCGAGGTTGACGCGCACGCCGTCCGCCAGTTCGCCGATGGCGACGCACACGCCGCCCGCGCCGAAGTCGTTGCAGCGCTTGACGCGCGAAGCGAACTCTTTGTTGCGGAACAGCCGCTGCAGCTTGCGCTCGGTCAACGGATCGCCCTTCTGCACCTCCGCGCCGCAGGTATCGATGGAGGAGATGTCGTGCGCCTTGGAGGAGCCGGTGGCGCCGCCGCACCCGTCTCGGCCCGTCGCGCCGCCCAGCAGCAATATGACGTCGCCCGGCTGCGGCTTTTTGCGGATCACGTTTTCCGCCGGGGCTGCGCCCACCACCGCGCCGATTTCCATGCGCTTGGCCTTGTAGCCCGGGTGGTAGATTTCGTCCACCAGGCCGGTGGCAAGGCCGATCTGGTTGCCGTAGGACGAATAGCCGTGCGCCGCTTCCCGGCAGATCTTGCGCTGCGGCAGCTTGCCCGGCATGGTATCTGCGACGGGTTCGCGCGGGTCGCCGCTGCCCGTGACGCGCATCGCGTGGTAGACATAGGAGCGGCCGGACAGCGGGTCGCGAATCGCGCCGCCAAGGCAGGTGGCCGCGCCGCCGAACGGCTCGATTTCCGTCGGGTGGTTGTGCGTCTCGTTCTTGAACATCACGAGGTAGTCGCGCTCCTCGCCGTCCACTTTCACTTTCTGGCGGATGGAGCAGGCGTTGATCTCGTCGGAGATATCGAGGCCCGGCCTGCCTGCCCGCGCCGTCTCTTTGGCGTACAGCGTGGCGATATCCATCAGGCAGACGTCTTTCTGATGATCGCCGTACAGCTCTTTTCGGGCCTTGAGGTATTCTTCGTACACGAACTGCGCGTCCTTCGCGGAGTCGTCGAGTGTGACGTCGGTGAGCTTTGTCAGAAACGTGGTGTGGCGGCAGTGGTCCGACCAGTAGGTGTCGATCACGCGCAGCTCCGCCAGTGGGGGGTCGCGCCGCTCGTCGTCTTGAAAGTACTGCTGGACGCACGCGATGTCCGCCTCGCTCATCGCAAGGCCGTACTCGGCGAGCATGGTTTTCAGGCCGGCTTCGTCCAGCCCGGTGAAACCGGTGAGCACCGGCACGTCGTCCGGCTCGGGCAGCTCTTCCAACAGCGTATCGGGCAGCTCGGGCGAAGCCTCGCGGGAATCCACCGGGTTGATGACGTAATTTTTGATGTCTTCGGCGTCGTCAGGGGTGATGCCGGACAGCACATATACGGTGGCGCACCTCACGACGGGACGCTGGCGGCAGGCCAGCTCGACGCACTGCATGGCGCTGTCCGCCCGCTGGTCATACTGGCCCGGCAGGTATTCCACCGCAAACGCGATGTCGCCGGGCTGTATGTCGAAACGGCCGTGGTAGCCGGTATCCACCGCCGGCTCGGAAAAAACGGTCCTGATCGCGGCGCTGAATGCGGACGCATCGAGGCCTTCGATGTCGTACCGTATCAGCAGGCGTACGCCGGTAAGAGTATGTTTGCCAAGTGTATTCCGAAAGTCTGACAGCGCGTTTTGGGCAGCGATGTCAAACCCCTTTTTTTTCTCTACGAAAATGCGTCTGACCGCCATGAAAATCCTCCGGTGCTTTTGAGCAAACTTAATGCCGGATTCCAGTATAGCCGGTTTTTTCGGCCTCTGCAACATAATTCGACAATACAGACTTATTATTGTACGTATTAAAAGACGAACATTTTTGTTGTTTTTAGAGCAATCGAACGAAAACAGCGGTTGCGTTCCGATGCGCCTTCAGGAGTAACTGGATCAGGATAAAATGTTTATATGGGACATCGGTTTTTGTACCAAACGAACACTTTACTCTTTTAATCCACCGTCTTTTCGGCTATAATATATATATTATTGTAGATAAAGCGAAAATTTTTTTGTAAGGAGACAGACAAGTGCTGCATATTGGCAAGGATGCGCTGGTGCCCATGAAGGATGTGATCCTGATACTGGATTACAAAGAAGCCATGCGCAACGACGATACCCATCGGTTCCTGAAAAAGCTGAGCGATACCGCGCACAACATTTACCTTGACGAGTATAACATCAAGTCAGTGGTGATAGCGCGCTTTCTGGATAAATATTTTATTTACTATTCTCCGATATCCTCTACCACACTGCTGAAGCGGTCAAAAATATGATTTTGAATAGATTTACAGAATTACAGAAGGAGACATCAATGGCGAACAACACGAACCAAAACTGTTACGATTCGTCGCAGATCCAGGTGCTCGAGGGCCTGGAGCCTGTACGAAAGCGGCCGGGCATGTATATTGGGTCCACCGATGCCCGCGGCCTGCATCATCTGGTCTACGAAGTGGTGGACAACTCGGTGGACGAAGCGATGGCCGGCTTTTGCGACCGTATTGAGGTTACCAT
>JAAXZP010000273.1 GCA_012719815.1 Christensenellaceae bacterium | reverse complement strand
GCTTCTATTATTACGTGATGGACAGGGGAACGGCGTGGCGCGAATACGGCGGCAAAGTCTATTCGACCCGGTTCAATTACAGGGTAGAGGACTTTAACGTGCAAGGATATGAGTTTTCGCTGTCCCGGGAAAGCGACGATGGAAGAAGTTTTCTGGTGGCGCGCATCGGCAGCGAAGACAAGCTGGTGTCCGGCGAGCAGACGTATGTGATCACTTATACGTGCAATCTGGGCAAAAGCGGCGAGGACGCGTTTGACGAATTTTACCGCAATGTGATTATGTGCAGTTACGGCAATACCATAGAAAACGCGAGCTTTACCATCGAAATGCCCAAGGATTTTGATGCGGAGAACGTGTATTGCTATCTGGGAGAGTACGAATCCGGCTCGCCCGACGGTGTGGAATGGAGCAAGCAGGGCAACACCATCACCGGGCGCACCACGCGGCCCATTAAAGGAGGAGAATTCCTGACTGTGCAGATATGGCTGCCGGAAGGCTACTTCGTGGGAGTGGCAGACCCGGAGGCGGTGTGGCGCGCTTTCTCCTATGCGATTAGCGGCGCGTGCGTGCTGCGGGCGCTGATACTGTGGCTGACGCTGGGCCGCGACAGCGAGGTATACCCCACGGTGGAGTTCTACCCGCCCGAGGGCATGACGCCCGCGGAGGCCGGCTATGTCATCGACGGCTGCGTGGACAACAAGGACGTGGTGTCGCTGATTCTCTACTGGGCGGACAAGGGCTATATGGACATCGTGCAGGAGGATAAAAATAAGTTCAGCTTTGTCAAAAAGCGCGAACCGGAGGGCATGAAGGGCTACGAGAAGGCGATGTTTAACAAGATGTTCAGCCTGGGCGACACCGTGACTCTGGATTCGCTGAAATACTCCTTCTATACCACGATGGAAGCGACCAGGGCGGCGGTGGCCAACTATTTCGAGGGATCAGGCGAACGGCGCGTGTTCACCAGGGCATCCAAGACGGCGCGCGGCTGGATGAGCGTCATTACCATGCTGCCCATCGTCGTGAACGTGTTTCGTGCCCAATATGTGGATTCGGGGTTGGTTTGGGCGGTTATTGTGGCGGGCATTGCCGCAGCGCTGATCGCCATACCCGTATTTATGCTGGTGAGGCTGCTGGAGAGATGGCGTTCCACCAAGCCGGGCAGCAGGACGGGCAGGCTGATTGCGTCGATTGTGCTGCTGGCGGTAGCGGTTGTACTGTATATCGTGCTCATGCCGGAGAAGATATCGGCGTTGGTATCGGCGGCGGCCACTCTGGTGCTGCTGGGGCTGACCGCGGTCATGCGCAAGCGCACGGAGAAGGGCAACAGCTGGTACGGCCGCCTGCTGGGCTTTAAGAATTTTATCGACAAGGCGGAAAAGGACCGGATACTTGTGCTGGTGGAGCAGAACCCGTCCTATTTCTACAACGTGCTGCCCTATGCCTACGTGCTGGGCGTGCCGGACAAATGGGCGAAGAAATTCGAGAATATCGGCATCCAGCCGCCCAGGTGGTATCACGGCTAGTACGGGTCGCCGGCGTTCAATACGATTGTGTTCACCTCGCTGATGACGCGGAATATGAACGGCTTCCAGTCGGCGATGACCGCCAGGCCGCAGCCTAAGTCAGGCAGTTTTGGCGGCGGCGGCGGATACAGCGGCGGCGGCTTTGGCGGCGGCGGTGGTTTCGCGGGCGGCGGCTTTGGCGGCGGCGGCGCGGGGCGCAGCTGGTAAAAAAGGGGTTATTATGGCGGGCAGGGCGGCGGTAAGAGGAGTGCGATGCCCCGAAAAAAATACTGAATCCCTGCCATCACATTTTTATAACGCAGGAGCAAGGAATGAAAGCACAAGACGTCGTTTTGAAGGCCCGAGCAGCAGGAAAATGCATTCCTGCATTCAATATTCCTCACATACCGATGGTGCGTCCTATCATAAAGGCTATCGCGGATGAAAACAGTGTGGCTATGGTGCAGGTGGCGCGCGTTGAATGGGAGAAGATGAGCGCCCAATCGCTGGAGCGCGTGGCGGAGGAATACCATAAATATCAGGATGATAAGCATACGCTGCTGCATCTTGACCACATTCCGGCAGGGGACGAGGATTATCAGCGGGTGGACTATGTGTCATATTTGAAGCGGGCTGTCAATGCAGGTTATCAGTCGGTCATGATTGACGGATCGCGGTTAAGCCTGGACGAAAATATTCGTGTCACAGCAGAAGCAGTGGCTATTGCGCATGAGGCCAATATCCCGTGTGAAGCGGAACTGGGGGCTGTGATGGGGCATGAAAACAGGCAACTGCCGCCGTATGAAGAGATATTTGCGTCCAAGATGGGATTTACGGATGTGGAGGAAGCGGCAAAATTTGCAGCTGAAAGCTGCTGCGACTGGCTGTCGGTGGCAGCAGGCAACATCCATGGCGCGGTGGCAGAGGCGGTCCGCAATCAGAAGAAGCCGGAGGCGAGACTGGATATCGAGCACATTGCGGCGTTATACCGCGCAACAGGCATACCGCTGGTATTGCATGGCGGGTCAGGCATCCAGCGCCAGTATATCTTGGACGCGATCGTTGCAGGCGTTGCGAAGATCAATGTGGGTACGGAATTGCGGCAGACATATGAGTTTGCGCTTGAAGAAAAGCCGGGCGATATCGCTTACGCGCAGGATTGCGTATACCGCGCCTGCCGCAACTACATCGCAAACTATCTGATGAACACCGATTTAAGGGATAAGATAGTACACCAACAGATTGGGCAGGGCGCGTAATTTTTTGAGTATTAGGAAAGCAGGCTTGTGTTGAGCCAAAAACGGCAAGACCGGGAAAAGATATGTGATTCGGAGGGAAATATGGAGATAAGCAAGGAAAAAGCGCTTTCCGCGATAGAAAGCGGAGAAACGTATCTTGGAATTGAGCTGGGCTCCACGCGCATCAAGGCTGTGCTGATTGACAGCGAACACCGGCCTCTCGCAGTGGGCGGACATACCTGGGAGAACCGGCTGGAGAACGGCATATGGACATATACGCTGGACGACATCTGGACAGGCTTGCGCGGCTGTTACGCCAGTCTGGCCGAGAATGTGCGCAGCCAGTACGGCGTGCCGTTAAAGACGGTGGGCGCGATCGGCATCTCGGCCATGATGCACGGATATATGGCGTTTGACGAAGAGGGTACGCTGCTGGCGCCGTTCCGTACCTGGCGCAACACCATTACGGGCGAGGCGGCGGAGCAGCTGACGGCGCTGTTTGGGTTCAACATTCCGCAGCGCTGGAGCATCGCGCATCTGTATCAGTCCATGCTGAACGGCGAGGAGCACGTCTCACGTATCCGGTATCTTACCACGCTTTCGGGCTATATCCACTGGCAGCTCACGGGGCAAAAGGTGCTGGGCATCGGCGACGCGTCCGGCATGTTCCCGATTGACGATGCCACCCGCGAATACCACAGCCGCATGGTGGCGCGGTTTGACGAGCTGGCCGCGAAGAGGCGGATGCCGTGGAAGCTGGCTGAAATACTGCCCAGGATATTGCCGGCCGGCGCCGAGGCAGGAGAACTCACCGAGGAAGGTGCGCGGCGGCTGGATCCCACCGGCACGCTGAGCGCCGGCATACCGATGTGCCCGCCGGAAGGCGACGCGGGCACCGGCATGGTGGCCACCAACGGCGTGCGGCCGCGCACGGGCAATGTGAGCGCGGGCACCAGTCTGTTTGCGATGGTGGTGCTGGAAAAGCCGCTGTCCAGGGTGTATCCGGAGATCGACATGGTGACCACGCCGGCGGGTGATGCGGTGGCGATGGTGCACTGCAACAACTGCACCGGCGACCTGGACGCATGGGTGAAGCTCTTCGGCGAAGCGGCCAGCCTGCTGGGCGCGACGTTTGATGCGGACGCGCTGTACAGCAAGCTCCTGAACATTGCGCTTCAGGGGGACGCGGACTGCGGCGGCCTTGTGTCGTACAACTACATTTCCGGTGAGCACATGACGGGCTTTTCCGAGGGACGGCCACTGTTTGTGCGCCTGCCGAACGCGGCGCTGAGCCTTGCCAATTTCATGCGGACGCAGCTTTACGCCGCCTGCGCGACGCTTCGGATCGGCATGCAGATACTGCTGGAAAAAGAGCACGTTGCGCTGGATTCCATCACCGGCCACGGCGGGTTCTTCAAGGTGCCGGGAGTAGGCCAGCGCATCATGGCGGCGGCGATGGGCGCGCCGATCAGCGTGATGGCGACAGCCGGCGAAGGCGGGCCCTGGGGCATGGCGGTGCTCGCGGCCTATATGCGCAAAGCGCAAGGTGAAACGCTGGCCGACTATCTGGACAGGTACGTATTCGCGGAGGCGACGGGCACAGTGGTGGAACCGGATGCCGCAGACAGCGCGGGATTCGACGCCTTTATACAAAGATACCAGGCCGCGATGGCTGCCGAACGGGCTGCTGTGGAGGCGTTCAAAGCCTGACTGCCCGATTCCGTTTCGTATCGACATTCGGGAGGCAGATGCATGCTGGAGAAGTTAAAACAGGAGGTATTTGAGGCCAACCTGGACCTGGTGAGATACGGGCTGGTACTTATGACATGGGGCAACGTTTCCGCGTATGACGAAGACACGGGCCTGCTGGTCATCAAGCCCAGCGGGGTACCGTATGATGCCATGAAGGCTGAGGATATGGTCGTGGTGGATTTGGAGGGCAGGCGGGTGGAAGGTTCGCTCGCGCCTTCGTCCGATACGCCGACGCATATCGAGCTGTACCGCGCGTTTAAGGGTATCAAAGCGGTGGTACACACGCATTCAAAATGGGCGACGAGCTGGGCACAGGCGAACCGGGACATACCGGTGCTGGGCACCACGCACGCGGACAACTTCTATGGCGCGATTCCCTGCACCCGCCGGATGACGGACGCGGAGATACAGGGCGCGTACGAAAAGGAAACAGGCCGCGTGATCGTGGAAACGTTTGTGGGGCGCGGCATTGACCCGCTGCAGGTAGGTGCGGTGATCGTTGCCAACCACGGTCCGTTCAGCTGGGGCGTCAGTTGCGCAAAGGCGGTGGAGAATGCAGTGGTCATGGAATACGCCGCGGAGATGGCATATATCACGACAGCGCTTAACCCCGAAGCCGATTGTCAGCAGGCCTTGCTGGACCGGCATTTTCTGCGCAAGCATGGCGCAAACGCGTATTACGGCCAGAAATAAAATATTGGCAGCGCAGCGTCCCTTGAGCTACCGCATGAGCGGCGTAAGGGGCGCTGTTTTATTTTATGAAAAAAGGGGGTGGGTTTGGCAGCGCCTGTTTCAGCACAGCGCAACGGTGGTATTTTATAACGGAAGATGATGGTGCTCTACCAGAGGCAAACCGTCAGTAAAAAAGCGCCTAACCCTGAATAAGGGTCATATATTCCGGGGAGGGTACTGCAGCAACATTCGTGCCACCATTCACACTCACAGCCGGGCCTTCGGGACCGGTGATTCACACCACCAATCGCACCAGGGCAGACACCAGAAACGGCATGCCAGCCCGCCTGGGCCCATGCCTCGTCCCTGTGAAGAATTTGTCCGAAAAGGCGGAGGAGAACCACAGCATCAGGCTGTGGTTCTTCTTTTGGAGCGATTGTTATTTCGGCCGGTAGGTGAGGCAGCTGGCCAGCACTGAGTTCTGGGCGTCGTCGATTTCCACCCGGCCCGCATGGCAGCGGAACGCTTTGTTATAAGTGCATTCGGACGCTGTGCAGGTGATTTTGGGCGAACCGATATCTGCGCCGAACTCGGTGTTCAGCTCGTCCAGAAGGCGATGCCGCGCTGCCGTAGCTGCCGGGCTGTTTTGGGTATAGGTATCGCAATAGGCGGCGCTAGGGTTGCGGCCGACGCGTATGGCGCGGGCGCTGCAAAACTGTTTCATGTTGTAGGCGCAGTCTCCGGCACGGCATTTCAGACCGGGCATGCCACATCGTCCCTTCTTTTGAAGCTGGCGCAATAGCTTTGCTGCGGTGTGCCGGCCGCGCCCGCCACCTGTATGCTGCTTAGCCGGCACATCTGACCGCGTTCATTATAGATGCAGGCCGTTACCGAACAGCGTATGGTCTGCGACGACGAATTGATCAAAAGCATGGCTGGCTCCTATCCATAGTTTTGGAACCCTGCAATTAAAGATTAATAATGCCGATTCCTGCATTTATTATGCGGCCTGCCGTAAAAAATATGCCAAAGGAGGAGCCGCCCTGATTACTTTGAAAAAAACGGGGTAATATTATAAACAAAGGGTTTTTGAAGTATATTGACAATGCGCTAAAGTCGATAATATAATAAAAATGGTCTTTAGGGCTGTAACTTCTTTTAGTATGTTTGTTCCCTAACTGCTGCCAATATGAAACAGAGGCCTGTATTAGTGTGTTTATAATTATTTTTTTACATAAATAAAGGAGTTTTGTGCTTGGATATCAGTTTGTTGAAAGAAAAAAGCCTGATGGATCTCCGTGAGATCGCCAAGATGGCAGGCATCAAATCGGTTACGAAGTACCGCAAGGGCGAGCTGCTGGATATGCTCTATGAGCTGGACCGGAAGGCGCGCGAAGAGGCAGCGAAGCAGGCTGCCGAACAGGCGGCTCAAGCCCCTGCGGAAATGAAGGAAGAACGGGAAGAGGCGCCTGAAGCGGCGGAGGCGAAGGAGATCCCCGCCGACCAGCAGGATGCGCCGGAACAGCCGCAGCACCGGGAGAAACCGCGGGACAGCGAGCCGGCCCGCGAGCAGAAAAACGGCGAAGAAAAGAAGATCATCGAATACGTCATGGGCAACGACGCCGTCAACGAGCTTCTGAACAAGGGCGAGTGCGGCGATGCGGAGGGTATTCTTGAGGTGCTGCCCGAAGGCTACGGTTTTCTGCGCAGCGAGAACTATCTGCCCGGCAATAAGGACGTTTACGTGTCGATGGCGCAGATACGCAAGTTTAACCTCAAGACAGGCGACAAGGTGACGGGCAAAACGCGCCCCGCCAAGGACGCCGAGAAGCTCAACGCGCTGCTCTACATCGAGCAGGTAAACGACGACGCGGTGGAGAAGTGCCTGACGCGCAAACCGTTTGAGGAGCTGACGCCTATCCATCCGAACGAGCGCTTCACGCTGGAGCGTCCCGGCGCCGGGCGTGACCTCGCCATACGGTTGATCGATCTGATAGCGCCTATCGGCAAGGGCCAGCGCGGTCTGGTGGTGGCGCCTCCCAAAGCGGGCAAAACCATCATGCTGAAAAAGATTGCCAACAGCATCAGGGCGAACTACCCGGATGTATACCTCATAGTGCTGCTGATCGACGAACGGCCCGAAGAAGTGACCGACATGCAGCGCTCCATCGACGGCGAAGTTGTGTATTCCACGTTTGATGAAAAGCCGGAAAACCACACCCGCGTTGCGGAGATGGTCATTGAGCGCGCCAAACGCCTGGTGGAGCAGGGCAAGGACGTGGTGGTGCTGCTGGACAGCATCACGCGGCTGGCGCGCGCCTACAACCTGATTATACCGCCCACCGGCCGCACGCTTTCCGGCGGTTTGGACCCGGGTTCGCTGTATAAGCCCAAGCGGTTCTTCGGCGCGGCGCGCAACATCGAGAACGGCGGAAGTCTTACCATTATCGCGACTGCGCTGATCGATACCGGCTCGCGCATGGACGAAATCATATACGAGGAGTTCAAGGGTACGGGCAACATGGAGATCCACCTGGATCGCAGGCTGTCCGAAAGGCGAATATTCCCCGCCATCGATATCAACAAGTCGTCCACGCGGCGCGAGGAGCTGCTGCTGCCCAAGAAGGAGCTGGAGGGCATCTGGGCGATCCGCAAGGTGCTGTCCAGCGGCAATACCGCCGAAGTTACCGAGCAGCTCATCAGCATGATGGCCAAGACGCAGACCAACGACGCGTTTCTGGATAAGCTGCGCGGCTGGCTCTCCATATGGGATAAGGAAGGGTATAACTTCCCCACAAAGAGGTACTAAGTTTAATATTATAGAAAACCTGCAAACAACTGCGGCCCGCGCTGGCTCAAAAGAATGGAAGCCGACCGGGCCGTGTTTTTTCGGGTGACAGCCCGCTGCTGTTTCTGAAAAGCTTGACGCATAAACTGGTATGCGCCGGCAACCAGCAAAGGCGTGCGCAGTGCCCCAGGCCAGCGGGCGGAGAGAGTGCGCTGCGGGAAATTAAAAAAGCCGCATGCGTAGCGGCTGGAAGAGAAACAGGCTAAATATCGCGCTCCATCATGCGGTCGCCCATGTATTCGGGCACCGTTTGGCCTTGCGTCAGGTTTTGAACATGATTGAGGAAACGGTTTTCCATGCCCTGTTGAATGAGAAAACGGACGCGCACCGCATTGGTGTAGCAGATGTCGTCCGCGACATAGCCGGCCTGGGTGAGGGGCGTTTGCACGCGCGCCCACGATGAAAAGTCGAACGTACAGTTGTAGACCCGGCACGGAACAAGCTGGACCTTGGGCGCGGCTTCCAGCGTGTCCGCTGCGCTCTGCGTATAAGCGCGTACCAGACCGGGCGCGCCCAGCAGTATGCCGCCGAAGTAGCGCGTGGAGACGACCAGCACGTCGGCAAGGCCGGAGCGCTTTAAAACCTCCAGCATGGGCTGGCCTGCGGTGCCCTGCGGCTCGCCGTCGTCGCTGCAGCGCATGGCGCCGCTCTCCAGCAGGTATGCAAAGCAATGATGGCGCGCGTCGCGGTGCTGGCGCCGCCGCTCTTCCCGCGCCTGCTGCGCTTCCGCTTCATTTGAGACGCGGCAAACGAGGCCGATAAACCGCGATTTCTTGACGACGAGCGTGGTTTCCGTGCGGCCCCGGACAGTGATCATTTTTTCAGCACCACGCGGTGGAACACTTTTTTACCCTTTTTGATGAGCAGCGCGCCGTCCTGGAACAGGTCTTCCGTGACGGGCAGGAACTCTTCAGTCACCTTATTGCCGTTCAGCGCGATGCCGCCCTGCGCGATGAGGCGACGGCCTTCGCCGCGGGACGATGTGAGCTTGCACGTTTGCAGCAGGTCCACCAGCAGCAGGTTTTCCACGCTGTCGATTTGGGTTTCGGGGATGGAGCCGCCTTCCGCGCCGCCTCCAAAAAGCGCCTCCGCAGCTGCCTTGGCCTTGTCCGCTTCCTCCTGGCCGTGTACCTGCCGCGTCAGCTCGTAAGCGAGCACGATCTTGGCGTCGTTAATTCGCTCGTCCTTGTAGCTGCACAGGCGGCGCACCTCGTCCATCGGCAGGAACGTGAGCAGCGACAGGCATTTTTCCACGTCGCTGTCTGCGATGTTGCGCCAGTACTGGTAGAACTCGTAAGGCGAGGTTTTGTTGGCGTCCAGCCATACCGCGCCTTTCTGCGTTTTGCCCATCTTGCGGCCGTCGCTAGTTAGTAGCAGAGAGAACGTCATGCCGTACGCTTCCTTCCTCTCCTTGCGGCGGATGAGGTCTGCGCCGGCGAGGATATTGGACCACTGGTCGTCGCCGCCCATCTGCAGCTTGCAGCCGTAATGGCGGTTGAGGTACAAAAAGTCGTAAGCCTGCATCAGCATGTAGTTGAATTCCAGGAATGTGAGGCCCTTTTCCATGCGGGATTTATAGCACTCCGCCGTGAGCATCCGGTTGACGGAGAAATAGACGCCAATATCGCGCAGGAATTCGATGTAGTTAAGCGGCAGCAGCCAGTCGGCGTTGTTGAGCATCTGCGCCTTGCCGGGGCCGAAGTCCAGAAATCGGCTGATCTGCTGCTTGAAAGCGTTCGCGTTGCGCTGGATTTCCTCCGCGCTCAGCATTTGCCGAAGGTCGGTACGGCCGGAAGGGTCGCCCACCATTGTGGTGCCGCCGCCGATCAAAGCAATGGGCTTGTGGCCTGCGCGCTGCATATGCGCCATCGCCATAAGCTGCACATAATGGCCCACATGCAGGCTGTCTGCCGTGGGGTCGAAGCCGATATAGAACGTGACGCTCTCCCGGCCCAGCAGCTCCTTGAGCCCTTCGTGCGTCACCTGACGCAAAAATCCTCTTTCCACCAGCACATCGTATACGTTTGTTGACATTGCCGTCTCCTTGCAAAAAGCTTCCTTGCCATTATAGCGGCTTTGACAGCGCGTGGCAATATTGCTGTCCGTCGCATATCGGCATCAGGCGACAAATCAAGCCATATATTGGGTAAAAATTTAAAATGAAACAATGTAAAGCAGGAAAACTTAAGGTCAATAGCGAATTTTTATACCACAGTCATGTCTTGCTTAGGTCTTGCATAGGAGGTTTCTTATGGATATCACAGATATTCGTATTCGTCGAATTGAAACCATGGGCAAGCTGAAGGCGGTGGTATCTGTTACGTTTGATGATATGTTCGCAGTGCACGATATGAAGATCATCGAAGGGCAGAACGGGTATTTTATCGCGATGCCGTCTCGCAGAACGCCTAGCGGCGAATATAAAGACATCGCGCATCCGATCAACGCCGAGGCCAGATCGATGATACAAAACGCCATACTTGAGAAATTCGAGAGTTTGCCTGACGACAAGGAATACGCTTCTTTTCCGGTTTGATCGGCAAAAAGCGCGCTGACTTTATGGCATAACGGCCTTAAAGAACAAAGCTTATTCACACCCTACTTAAGTCTTGCGAATATCATCCTGCCTGCAGCTGTCTGAATCACGCTGGTGACTACAACATTCACCGGCTTGTTGTGTTCGTTTTGCCCTCCTTCCACCACAATCATCGTGCCGTCGTCCAGGTAGGCGATACCCTGGCCGGGTTCCTTACCGTCCTTGATGATCGTGACCTGCATTTCTTCGCCCGGCAATACCACGGGTTTCACCGCGTTGGCGAGTTCGTTGATGTTGAGCACGCGCACGCCTTTGACCGCCGCCACCTTGTTCAAGTTGAAATCGTTGGTGACCACGACGGCGTCCATTTTTTTTGCGAGAAACAGCAGCTTGGAATCCACTTCGGACGCTTCGTCCACTTCGGCATGCATGATCTTGACGGGCATGTTGAGCTCCGTCTGAATGCGCTTTAATACGTCCAGCCCGCGGCGGCCGCGGTTGCGCTTTAAATCATCCGCCGAGTCGGCGATATGCCGCAGCTCGTCCAGCACGAATTCGGGGATGATGAGCGCGCCTTCCAGTATGCCGGTATTGCAGATGTCGAATATGCGCCCGTCGATGATGACGCTGGTGTCCAGCAGTTTGGGACGCGCCAGCATGGCGTCGCGGGCTTTTTCTTTTTCTTCGCGGCTGCGCCGAAAGCCGGTATCGAGGAATTCGGGACGGTGGCGCACCAGTATGGATATTCCAAGATAGACGCAGGCAATGTATATGACGACGTCGATGATGCTCGCCACCCACTTAAGTTCGACCAATATGCTGTCTACCAGCCGCGTCAGCAAATAGGCCGTTAAAAGGCCGAGTATCATGCCGATCACGGCGGAGAGCACAACGCCGGTAGGAAGTTTGGAGAGCCTTTTTTCGGTCTCGCTAATCGACTGGATCAGAAAATTAACAATGGGTTTGGATAAAAACAAAAATATGATGCCGGAGAGTATGGCGGAGCCGATAAATATCAGCAGGGTAATCCAGTCGGGGAGCAACGTGTAGGGATTGTTGGTATTGTAGATACGCCCGAGCAGATCGAATATCAGGGCGGCGCTGCCGGGCCCTACGAAGATTCCTACCAGGACGATGAAAAAACGCGCAATCCTTCTGCCCATTCGTAGCACCTCAACTTATTTTTACCGAAGTATTATACCATACGCCGCGCGTCAAGATATAGTTGTGACAAAAAACAAAAAAAATTTACACCCTCGTCATATATCTTAAAGATTACGGTTAATTTATCTGATGTTTGATAAATAAAAAAAGAGCTACAGCATGGCTGTGATGCTCTTGATGATGTCTTCGTTCTTCTGGCCTTTCACAAGCGCCAGCTCGGATGCGAGTATCTGCATGGACGTGCCGAGCATTTTCTTTTCGCTGGAGGAGAGGTTCTTGCGCGTTTCGCGGCGCAGCAGGCTCCGGATGACGGCGGCGATTTCGAATATGTCGCCCGACTTCATTTTCTCCAGGTTTTCGCGGTTGCGGCGGTTCCAGTTGGTGCATTCCGGCGTGTCCTCCGGCTGCTTGAGCAGCTCCAGCACCTTCGCGCATTCATCAGGAGAGATAACCCGGCGCAGCCCCGCTTTTTCCGCGTTTTCCACCGGCACCCGCACCTTGACATCCCCGTCGGAAAACCTCAATACGTAATAGCGTTGGGTTGTACCGAAAACGGTGCATTCCTCGATGTCTTCGATGATGCCGGCGCCGTGCATCGGATATGAAATTTTTTCTCCTTTCTGAAACATCGCCTTCCTCCTACTATATTAGTATGATATAGCAACGGCCTGTCTTTGTCAAATAACGCTCCGCGCCCTCAATGCTGAAAAAGGCCGTTATAACTGCATTTTGCCACAAGACATGCCCCTTAAGCGAAGAATGGCAATCATTTGGCATGTGCGTTCACATACCGTTTACAAACTTGTTGGGTTAACTTTCACCGAAATATGATACAATTGCACCAGAAGAGGTGATGCTTCATGGACGGCGTATACGAGGCGGCTGCGCTGGCGCTGCGTTTCTGGTTCATGGTTGCGGCGGCGCTCGTGCTGCTGGGCGTGATCAGCATATCCGTCAAGGAGTACCGGGATAAGCGGTACGTTCTGGGCGTGGCGCACAGCAGCATCGGCTATATGACGATACTGTCCGGACCGGACGACGTGATGGGCCAAAACATTTCGCTGATGAACCGCAACACCATAGGCCGCTCGCGCCGGGTGGACATCGTTTTCAACGACCGCAGCGTGGACAAGGCCCATTCGCAGATATACCAGGCGGAAAACGGGACGGTTTACGTGAACTGCCTGGGCCGCGGCGACGTGACGGTAAACGGCCAGCTCGTGGACGACGTGTGTCCGATATACGACGGCGATGTTGTCTGCTTCGGCAACGTAGTGGCCCGGATACACCTGAAAGATAACGATTACGGGCGGGACGAGGACGAATAGATGGTTCTGGAAAGAAGGGGCGCCGGCGCGATGCTGGTGCTGTCTATACTGTTTATACTGGCGGCGTGCGGGCTGCTGGCGTTCAGAAATGGCGCTTTTAATACCGACATCGCGCTGTTTGGCCTGGGCGCGTCGCTGCTGATATTGCTGGGATATAACCTGGCCTCCGTGATATTCCGCCATATTGACCGCATCACGCTGGT
>JAAXZP010000272.1 GCA_012719815.1 Christensenellaceae bacterium | reverse complement strand
CTTTTTGCCCGTTTCGATGACATCCTTGATCTTATCGTCCTTGGCCTGATGGGAAATAATGCCGCTGATCGCTTCGAGTTTCGCAAGGTTTTCCTCTGAAAGAGTCAGATCATCATCCTTTTCTAACTGCCTGCCGCTTTCGCCGGCCTTCTTTATGAGTTCCGCATCCAGGTTTTCAGCAGTATCGGCCTTCGATTCGGCAGTCGTCTTTTTGCGCAAAATTCAATCACCAAACTTCCTTATTGCTGTTTCAATTCTTTATTCAACTCGCCGATTTCGGCGAGCAGATGTCGCTTTCTGTCTCCCTGAGCCGTACGCAGCTCTTCCTTTAAGGACTCGCGCCGCCTTTCCAGCTGGCCAAGGCGCATGCTTGTCAGGCAATCCTGCATAAACAAGCGCGGGTCGTCAGCCACAATCGGCATTTGTGCCAGCCTCGCCGCCTCGCTTCTTGTCTGCTCGTCCTCAAGTTCGGATAATAGTTCGGCATGCGTTGGCTGAATTCCTCTTTTTACGCTGTCATATAACGCATAAAAAATATTTTTATGCACTATATTTTCGAATAATTCCGGCTCCATGCGGCTGCCCAATTCCTCCAGCAGATGCGGATAAGCCATCGCATAAGCCAAAAACGTCCCTTCCGCGTCATCCTGCGCGCTTTTTTCTATACTATTATACCTGTTATTGGAATTAGTATTCTTTTCCGTTTTTAAACTTTGCCTTCCTTCCAATATCGACGCCGCGCTGTAACCAGTCTCGGCGGAAACCTGCTCCGCGTACCGCTCGCGCCGTATCGCGCTGTCAATGCGCGCAATGATATCCGCCGCCGCCTGGGCGTAGCCTTCCCGCCCGTCCTCGGTGCTCAAATCAAAGGACTTTCTGGCAATCGCCAGCCGGTAGCCGTCGGGCAGCAGAGAAGCCTTCACCTTTTTCGCAAAACCGGCCAGCCCGTATTTGCGGATAAAATCGTCCGGGTCCATGCCGTCCGGGTACCGGATGACGCGGACATTGAGCCCCTCCGCCTCCAGTATGGACAGCGCTTTCTGCGTCGCAATCTCGCCTGCTTCGTCGCCGTCGTAAGACAGGTAGACGTTCTGCGTGTAACGCTTTAAGAGCACCGCCTGCTCCCGCGTGAGCGCCGTGCCCAGCGACGCCACCGCCGCCTTCACGCCGTGCGCGACGAGCGACACCACGTCCATATACCCTTCGACGATCACCACGCTTTTCACGTCGCGCTGTTTGCGCAGCATGTCGATGCCGTAAAGGTTGCGCCGCTTGTTGAACAGCAGCGTGTCGCGGGTGTTGAGGTATTTGGGCTCGCCTCTGCCCAGCACGAGCCCGCCGAACGCGATCACCTCGCCGAACACGTTGATGATGGGGAACATCACACGGCTGCGGAACGTGTCGAAACACTTGCCGTTCTTTACCGTCACCAGGCCGCTCTCGCGGATCAGGACCTGCGGATAGCCGTTTTCCTCCAGCAGCTTCGCCACGCTGTCCCAGCTGTCCGGCGCGAAGCCGAGGCCGAATCTTCGGATATCCTCCTCGCCGATGCCGCGGCGCTTTAAGTACTCCAGCGCCCGCGCGCCGGCCGGGGAATGCAGCGTATCGAAATAATACCGCGCCGCCAGGCGGTGCATTTCGGCAATCTTCTTTTTCTTCTCCCGTATCTCGCGGTATTCGCTGTCCTCCACAGCCTGCGGCACCGGCAGCCCCACGCGCCGCGCCAGCACTTCCACCGCCTCGCCGAACGTCAGGTTGTCCGCTTTCATCACGAAGTTGGCGACGTTGCCGCCCTGCTTGCAGCCGAAGCAATAGAAAAGCTGCCGGTCGCGGCTCACAGAAAAGGACGGTGTCTTCTCGTGATGGAACGGACACAGCCCCCAATACCGCTCGCCGCGCTCGGTGAGCGTGACATATGAAGAAATCACGTCGACGATGTCGTTCTTCGCGTAAAGTTCCGACAGCCAGACGTCGTCAAACCGCGCCACTAATACTTCTCCCAGCCTCTCGGCAAATAGATATCGCGGAACAGCTTGCCCGCATAGCGGTCCGTCATGCCGGCGATGTAGTCCACCACCGCCTGCCTGACGCCGTCCACTTTCGTCCGCTGCCGCGCGTCCGGCCCCATGGCGTCCGGGTTCTCCATGAAGTGGTAATACAGCATGCGGATCAGGTTTTCCGCCTTGCCTTCCTCCGACTTGGCCGAAGACCCGAGGTACACGTTGTCGAACATGAACTGCCGGAGACGCTCCGTCAGCGCCTCCACCTCAGGCGACATGCGGACAATGGGCAAGCCGGAGCTGCTCCTCACGATATCGGCGATCATCGTGTTGATGCGCTCGCCGTGCGTGCGGCCCAGCCCCCGCGCGCACTCTTCGGGGATATGGTCGATGATGCCGGCCCGGAGCGCGTCGTCAATATCGTGGTTGATGTAAGCGATCCTGTCCGCGTAGTTGACGACCTGCCCTTCCAGCGTCGCCGGGCGGCAGCCCTTTTTGTGATTGAGTATGCCGTCGCGCACCTCAAACGTGAGATTCAGCCCGGTGCCGTTCTCCAGCTCCTCCACCACGCGCAGGCTCTGCTCGGTGTGCTCAAAATACCCGGTCAGCTCGTTCAGCACCCGCTCGCCCGCGTGCCCGAACGGCGTATGCCCAAGGTCGTGCCCCAGCGCGATGGCCTCGGTCAGGTCCTCGTTGAGCCGCAGACAGCGCGATATCGTCCGCGCGATCTGCGCCACCTCCAAAGTGTGCGTCAGCCGCGTGCGGTAATGGTCCCCCTCGGGCGAGAGGAACACCTGCGTCTTGTGCTTTAAGCGCCTGAACGACTTGCAGTGTATGATGCGGTCCCGGTCGCGCTGGAAATCGGTGCGCAATCTGCACGGCTCTATCGGGCGCTGGCGGCCTTTGGATTCCGCCGCCTTGGCCGCGTATTCCGACAGCATCTCGTATTCGCGCTTTTCGTATTCCTCGCGGAAGCAGGATGGCTTCTCTTTCATACCTTAATATTTATACATAATTCGTCAAACTCCTGCACGATCCGGGCAGCATATGGACGTGTTTACGATTCTTTCACAATCTCACAATCAGCGTTTCCGGAGCCGGTACGAGTACAGCGGCGCGTACACCAGCCGCCCCTCTTCCCGGCGGCTCTCGAACAGTATCACCTCGTTCACGGTAAAACGGCGCTGCCCCGGCAGTATGCCGCCAATGTCGCCGTCCGGCCGGAAATCCCGCGCCAGCGTGATATGCGGCTTATAGGGCCGCGTCTCCCGCGGGTAGCCGCGCTTCTCCAGCGCCGCATCCAGCCGCTGCGCCAGCGCACCCAGCTTATGCGTCTCCCCCAGCACGTCGGCGGACAGTATGCCGTTGCGGTTGAACATGCGCGCGCCGCCGATCTCCAGCTCAAACGGCTCCCCGCCCGCCTCCGCGATAGCCTCGCAGATTTCCACTACCGCAGACGGCGGCTGCTCGCCCAGGAACTTGAGCGTGATGTGCAGGTTCTCCGGCCGCGTGAAGCGCCCCCGCCCTGCTTTTTTAAGCTGTTCCTGCAGCGCGGTAAGGTATTCGCCGCAGCCCGCCTTGATGCCAACGAACAAACGCATAAGCCTTCCTCTTTTCAGATAAACAAAAAAACCACCGGCCCGTAAGACCTTATGGCATATTGTACGTGATGCCCCTATGTTATTTTTCGGTTACATTAGGTGATTTTTATAGCGCAAAGTTTAATATTTGTCAAGCAATTTTGGACGTGCGGCCAACAGCTGACTATTTCATAGATGGTAATTTTTTTGCCAAACGGTTTATCTTCGCATATTCGCGTTGCGCAAACCGTCGAGGCGACGACCTAACAATACTTTCCCGATGATAAAGTGCTGACTTTTTATAAAGTCCTGGTTACACGATAGAAAACGGCCAAAAAGCACCGTTTATTGCACTTTGCTTTCGTCATCGGATTGTTATATAATTTGGTTTCATGATAACCAACCGGATACGGCAAGTATAACAAGTATAGAATATTTGGGAGTAATTCATGAAGATCATTATCGTGGGCGATGGCAAGGTGGGCTTCGCCCTGTCGGAGAGTCTGTCAAAAGAGGGGCACGATATTACGATCATCGACAACCGGACAGATGTGCTTAAAAAGTCTGTCGAATCGCTCGATGTCATTGCAATTCGTGGCAACGGCGCAAGTTCCGCCGTGCAGAAACAGGCAGGTGTGGCGGATGCCGACCTGCTGATTGCGGCCACCTCCATGGACGAGGTCAACATGATTTGTTGCCTCGTCGCTAAAAAACTGGGCGCGCGCCACACCATCGCGCGCATCCGCAACCCGGAATACAACGAACAGTTAAAGATGATGCAGCAGGAAATGGGGCTTTCGATGGTGGTGAACCCCGAGCTGGCTGCCGCCACCGAGATCGCGCGGCTCATCAGCTTTCCTTCAGCGCTCAATATTGGCACGTTCGCCAAGGGCAAGGTATCGATGATCGAATTCAAGGTGAGCGAAGACAGCCCGCTGGTGAACAGGCCGCTGCCCACGTTGCAGGGCCATTTTGCTTCCAGGATCATCATCAGCGCCGTAACCCGCGGCGCTGAGCTGTTTATCCCCAAGGGCAACTTTGTGATTGAGGCGGGAGACAATGTCTATATCACGGGTACTCCCCGCAATATCATTGGCTTTCTGCATTCGCTGGGCACTAACGACAAGAAGATCAAATCGGTGTTCATCGTGGGCGGCGGGCTCATCACGTTCTATCTGGCCCGACTGCTGGTGGACAGCGGTATTTCGGTCACCATCATAGAAAAGAACCCCGAAAGGTGCAACATGCTGTGCGAGAAAATTCCCGAGGCGCTGGTGATATGCGGCGACGGTACCGACAAGGACCTGCTGGATGCAGAAGGCCTCGCCTACACCGGCGCAATGATCGCGCTCACCGACATGGACGAGGAAAACCTCATCATCTCGATGTACGCGGCTTACCGGGGCGTGCAGCGGGTGATCACGAAGATCAACCGTCTGGAATACGCGAGCGTCATCCGTCAGGCGGGCATCGACCGCGTCATCAGCCCCAAATATATTGCGGCAAACGAGATCGTGCGG
>JAAXZP010000271.1 GCA_012719815.1 Christensenellaceae bacterium | reverse complement strand
CATGTATTCGCCCGACATCAGCAGCGCTTTTCCTCTTTGGTAGTGTATGGCACTGATTTGTTCAGCGGAGTCCTTATAGCCGGAAAGCTCGGTGAAGATGGCGAGCGCTTCGTCGAAAGCGCCGGCTTCCGAGAGGGATACGCCCTTTTGATAGAGCGCTTCGTTTATCTGATCGGCGGCGTCGCGGTAGTCGCCCAGCGATTTGAGCAGCGCGACCGCTTCGTCGTATTGGCCGCTGTCGATGAAAGAAAGGCCTTTGCGGTATTTCGTTTCCTGCACCTGAATGGCGGCGTCGCGGTAATCGTCCAGTGACTCAAAGATGTCGGCAGCCCTGTCAAACTTGCCTTGCTCCAGCAGCCACAGGCCTTCCTGATAGCGCGTTTCCGCGATCATGTCCCGGGCGTCCCTGTAATTGCCCAGCCGGGTGAAAGCCTCCGCAGCCTCGTCAAACTGGCCGTCCTTGAGCAGCTGGCTGGCGGACGCGTAGTGAAGCTCCGGCAGCACGGCGAACACGAACACCGCGGCAAGCGCCAGAACGGCTGCGGGCAGCACCACCGCGAGCCAGACCCGCCTGCGCCTGCGGCGCGGCGGCCGGGCGGGAAACGGGGGCTGGCAATGGGCGGGCGGCTGGGTCGGCATGGCCTGAGGAATGCCGGCGGGCGGCTGAACGGATGCGGCATAAGGGACATCGACAGGCGGCTGAGTTGACGCGGCCTGTGGGGCGCCGCAGCAGGTGCAGAAGCGGCTGTCGTCGGAAATACTGGCTCCGCAATGCGAACAATACATAGCAGTTCTCCTTTGACGGTACGGGAATGGGAATACCGAGGTATTATCTTTTCAATATTATATACCATAATGCGGTAAGGGTGAAACTATGTTTGACAAATATATGTTCTCATTACAAATCGGCATTTGATAGCAAAAAATCCCGCAGCTTCGTGGTCTGCGGGCTATTGGTTCAGACAGGGTTTATACGTTGAACTTGAACAGCGTGACGTCGCCGTCCTGCATGACGTAGTCTTTGCCCTCCTGGCGGACGAGGCCGCGGGCCCGGGCGGTGGCCATATCGCCGCAGGCCTTAAGGTCTTCGAACGCCACGATCTCGGCGCGGATGAAGCCGCGTTCGAAGTCGGAGTGGATTTTCCCCGCTGCGGCGGGCGCTTTGGTGCCGCGCTTGATGGTCCACGCGCGCACCTCCTTTTCCCCGGCGGTCAGGAAGCTAATGAGGTTCAGCAGCTTATAGCTCTTCTGGATGAGCGCATCCAGGCTGCTTTGCGCGATGCCCAGCTCAGAAAGGAACGCGCTGCGCTCTTCCGGGGGCAGCTGGGACAGCTCTTCCTCCAGGCGCGCGCACACCACCATCACCTCGGCGCCCTGTTTTTTCGCCAGCGCGCAGAGCTGCGCCACCTGAGGCAGCGTGGTGGAATCCGGAGCGGCGGCGTCCTTCTCGGACACGTTGGCGGCGTAGAGCATCGGCTTGTCGGTCAGCAGGAACAGCTCGGAGACAATGGCGCGCTCCTCTTCGGAGAGGTCCATGCCGGCCGCAAACACGCCGGATTCCAGCTGGGCTTTGACTTTCTCCAGCGTGTCGCATTCGAATCTATATTTTTTATCGCCAGATTTCGCCATCTTGCCGGAGCGCTGCAGGCGCTTTTCCACCGTTTCCATGTCGGCGAACAGCAGCTCGAAGTTGATGGTTTCGGCGTCGCGCACGCTGTTGATGCTGCCGTCCACGTGCGTCACGTTGTCGTCCTCGAAGCAGCGCACCACGTGCAGTATGGCGTCCACCTCGCGGATATGGGACAGGAACTTGTTGCCCAGGCCTTCGCCGCGGCTGGCGCCCTTTACCAGGCCGGCGATGTCCACAAACTCCACCACGGCGGGCGTGACCTTGGCCGGGTGGTACAGGTTGACCAGGAAGTCTATGCGTTTGTCCGGCACGGCCACCACGCCGACGTTGGGGTCGATGGTGCAAAAGGGATAGTTTTCGCTTGGAGCCCCCGCGCCGGTCAACGCGTTGAACAGCGACGATTTGCCGACGTTGGGCAGCCCGACGATACCGAGTTTCATAAGTACCTCGCCTGATGATAATTCTCATGTATTATAGCGCCCGGTTCCCGCAAAAGCAACTGCGACCGCTGGGGGAATTTTGCGGTTGTACGCGCATAAAAAAGGGTGTACAATGACAGAATACGAAATTTTTATATGTTCACAACGCTGTGGACGGGATATAGTCGGAGGCGGACTGTGGTAAGGACAATCGAGGAAATCAATGAGAAGCTGAAAAAGGGCAAGGCTGTGGTGTTTACCGCCGAGGAAGCGGTGAGGATGGCGGCGGAGCAGGGCGTGAAAAAGTGCGCGGAGCAAATCGACGTGGTGACCTGCGCGACGTTCGGCGCGATGTGCTCGTCCGGCGCGATACTCAACTTCGGGCATTCGGAGCCGCCCATCCGCATGAGCCAGATCACGCTGAACGGCGTGGAGGCGTACGGCGGCCTCGCTGCGGTGGACACGTTTATTGGCGCGACGCAGGCCGGCAAGACCACCGGCATCGAGTACGGCGGCGCACACGTAATCGAAGACCTGATTGCGGGCAAGGAGATCGAGCTGCATGCGCTGTCTTCCGGCACCGACTGCTATACGCGCACCGAGGTGCACACCAAAATCACGCTGGCGGATCTCAACCAGGCGTATCTTTTCAACCCGCGCAACGCGTATCAGAACTACAGCGCCGCCACGAATTCCACCAACAGGACCAAGCGCACCTACATGGGTACGCTGCTGCCCAACATGGGCAACGTGACGTATTCTACTTCGGGCGAGCTGTCCCCGCTTTTGAAGGACCCCAAGCTGCGCACCATCGGCATCGGCACGCGCGTGTTCCTGTGCGGCGGCGAGGGCTACGTGGTGTTTGAGGGCACGCAGGCGGTGAACAAAGCGGAGCAGCTGCCGAACGGCGAGATGCTGTATTCCGGCTACACGCTGGCGCTGGTCGGCGACATGAAGGGCATGAAGAGCGAGTATATCAAGGCGGCCACGTTTGACGGCTACGGCTGCACGCTGTATGTGGGCATTGGCGTACCGATACCCGTGATCGACGAGGACATGATGGCGGATCTGGCGGTGCCCAACGACCGTCTGTATACTTACATATATGACTACGGCATCAGCACGCGCAACAAAAAGGCTTTGAAGCTGGTGACGTACGCGCAGCTGCGCTCCGGCGAGGTGGAGCTGGGCGGCAGAAAGGTGCGCACTGCGCCGCTTTCCAGCCTGTACAAGGCGCGCAAGATCGCGCAGGAATTGAAAAGCAAGCTGCTGGACGGCTCGTTTGTGATGACGGCGCCCGCGGCGAAGCTGCCGTATCGGGACACGTTCAAAGGCCTGGATGCGGACAGGAGGCTGTAAACATGGGAGAAAAGAAAATCAAGGTGGGGCTGTTGTTCCCGCCGGAAAAGGCGGATAAGCCGGTGGTCACCAATCTGGTGAAGTACAACCTGTCGTTCAACATACTCAAGGCGTACATATCGCCCGGCAAGACGGGCACCATGATGATGGAGCTTAAAGGCCAGGGCGAGGATCTGGACAGGAGCCTTGCGTATCTTGAGAAAGAGGGCATCCAGGTGAAGGTGTATACCGACAGCGTGATACATGACGAGGAAAAGTGCATCAACTGCGGCGCGTGCACGGCGGTATGCCCGTCCGGCGCGCTGGTGATGAACAAAGAGACGTGGGAGCTGGAGTTTGACATGGACGCCTGCCTGCTGTGCGGGCACTGCGTGCGGGCCTGCCCCGCGCGGGCGATCAAGAGCTTCGATGACGCCGTTCTCTGAGTACGACAACCGCAACGAATACCGGCGGCTGATTGCAGGCCGCATGGCAAGCTGGCGCGTCGCCTATCAGGAGACGGAACTATTTATCTGCGCGGACAGCGTGATGGAGCGTGTCGCGCTGGATGCGGTGGTGGCGCTTCGGCATGAGCTGGACGCGTACATTGCCCGGCATCCGGCGTTTAAGGACAGCCTTGTCCCGCTGGACCCGCTGCCGGGCGCGCCCGCTGTGGCGGTGGACATGTGCCGCGCGTCCAGGGCGGCCGGCGTGGGGCCGATGGCTGCGGTGGCAGGCGCGTTTTCCGCGCATGTGGGCCGGAAAATACTAAAATATTCCAGAGAAGTGATCGTCGAGAACGGCGGCGACATATTCATGAAGGCGGATGCCGCGCGGACAGTGGCGATATATGCCGGGCGCAGTCCGCTTTCCCTGAAGCTGGGGCTGGAAATGCAGCCGGGGCCGGTTTCAATATGCACGTCTTCCGGCACGATCGGGCCGTCGCTGAGCTTCGGCAGGGCGGACGCGGCGGTGGTGGTGTCGGCAGACGCGTGCCTGGCGGACGCCTGCGCCACGCGGCTGGGCAACGAGCTGAAATCCGCGGACGATATTTCCCGTGCGCTGGAACTCATTATTGAGGTGCCCGGCGTCATCGGCGCGGTGGCCATAGTGGGCGAGGTGTGCGGCGCCGTGGGGGACATCCGCTTAAAGGCGCTTTGAGGTAAGGCAGCCCCTGCAGTCTGCAAAATAGCGCTTTGCAAACCGGGAAACACATCATATGCAAAAGAAGAAGCGGCGGAAACAGGGGTTACCGGAGCAGTGAAGGCTGAAAAAGCCTGATTCCAGGGCCTTTTTTCGGTGTCCATTGATTTTTGCTGGTACAGGATGTAAAATAAATAATCAAATGATACTTGAGATTGACGAAAACCATCACGATTATATATTGCGGGCGGCACAGGCCATCAGAAACGGCAGGCTGGTGGCAATGCCGACGGAAACGGTTTATGGCCTTGCGGCCAACGCGTTTGACAAAAAGGCGGTGGCAGGCATTTTTGCGCTTAAGGGACGCCCGCAGGATAACCCGCTGATTGTGCATGTCGACAGCGTTCCAATGGCAAAAAACCTGGCGGAATTTGACGAAAAAGCGGAACGGCGGGCAGAAAAATTTTGGCCGGGGCCGCTGACGATGGTGCTGAAAAGCCGCGGTGCGGTGCCTGATGGCGTGACGGCGGGCCTTGATACCGTCGGCATACGCATGCCGGACTGCGACGTGGCGCTGGCGCTGATATCCGCCGCGGGCGTGCCTCTGGCGGCGCCCAGCGCGAACAAATCGGGCAGCCCCAGCCCCACCAGTGCGGCGCATGTCGCAAGCGACTTTGGGGAAGACCTTTTGATACTGGATGCGGGCGAGTGCAACGTCGGCGTGGAATCCACCGTGGTGGATATGACCCGCGAAACGCCTATCATACTGCGGCCCGGCGCGGTGACGCAGGACATGCTGGAAGAAGTGATAGGGCCGGTGGAGTGTGCGCGCGCGTTTTCGCCGATGGAGGAAGGGCGTCCGGCGGCGCCCGGCATGAAATACCGTCATTATGCGCCCGCTGCGTCCATGGTGGTGGTGGAAGGCGATACGGCTTCGGTGGCGGAAGCAATCAAATATCTCTACGACAAGGATTTGAAAAAGGGTGAAAAGCCGCTGGTGATGGCGGCCAAGGAGCACAAACGGTTTTACGGCCGCCGCGATGTGGCGGTAACCGGAAGCATCGAGGATCTGCGTGGCGTTGCGAAAAGTCTTTACGCCCTGCTGCGCGATGCGGATGCGGCAGGATACACCAGCATATTGTTTGAAGCGGTGCCCAAGGAAGGCATCGGTTTTGCCGTGATGAACAGGGTTTACAAAGCGGCAGCATATAATATAGTGAGAGTATAGGAGGAGAAAAAGCAAAGTCATGAACGTCCTTTTCGTGTGTACTGGCAACACATGCAGAAGTCCCATGGCGGAAGAACTGGCTGAGGATGCAGCAGGCCGAAGTACTCACTTAAAAGATATGGCATTCAGATCGGCCGGCACGTTTGCGTGCGAGGGCGAGCCGGCAACTCCGGAAGCGAAAATGGTGATGGAGGAGCTGAATCTGAGCCTGGAAAAGCACGGTGCGCGGCAGTTTGACAAGGAAACGGCGCGCTGGGCTGACCTGATTCTGGCGATGGAAGCGCGGCATATCGAAGAGATGGAAGCGATGGCTCCGGAAGCGGAGCACAAGATGCACACGCTGCTGGGGTTTGCGGCGGGTGTGGACGGATACCCGGGCGAAAACACATATGACATCATGGACCCGTACCGCGAATCGGTGGAAAAATACCGCATGGCGCGGGACCAGATCGCGGATGCGGTGAGACGGGCTTTGAAGAGAATCGAAAAAGAAGGATTGAATTTGAAGAGAATCGAAAAGGAAGGATGAAATAGATATATACGGCGGTCGGAAAGGCTTGCCCAATAACGCTGAATATGCCCCGCCTGCTTATATTAAGGCGGCGGGGCGTTTTTATGCCTTTTTGCGTGGGGCTGTCCGTGACTTAACAGGCAGGGGCCGCCATTCGTGAAAAAGGTTTGCCGCGGTTTGCCTGATGCAAAGGGGCCGTAGTATAATGCAACTTGATGAGTTGGCGTGATTGAGCAGGAAATGCGGTTTTTAGACCGGCGCCAATGGGAGGTTTTGTTATGCGGGGGATCAAACTGCTGCTTCTGGGTGCGGCTGTGCTGATGCTGGCTGCGTGCACGGCTCAGGCTGTGCCCGAGCGGCATGACATATCGGGCTACATCGAGGCGTTTGAGGCGATGGACTTTGAAGCGATGTGGGAATACGTTTCGCCCGACGCCGGGGTGGACAAGGACACGTTTTTGAGCAAGCACAGGGCGATATTCTCCGGCCTTGGCGTGGAGTCCGTGGAAGTCAGCAATCTTTCCGGGCCGGATGAGGACGGCGTCTACACCTATACCGCGACATACAGGACAAAAGATTACGGCGATTTTACCAACGACTACAAGCTGACCGTGCGGCCCGACATCGGGGGCGACGCCAAGGTGCTCTGGGAGTATTCGCTGATATTTCCCGAGATGGAAGAGGGCAGCACCGTGCGCGTGGAAACGCTGAAGGCTGCCCGCGGCGAGATATTTGCGTCGGACGGTACGCTGATGGCGCGCAACACCTACGCGGACACCGTGTATCTGGACACCCAAAAGGTGAAGGACATCGCGGCTGCGGCTGCCGCGGCGGCTCCGGTGACCGGCCTGACTGAAGCGGAGATCGTTGAAAAATATGAAAAGGCGGCGGAGAGCGGCACGCAGATCGTGGTGCTGGCGAGGTTCCTGCCCGGTAAGCTGACCGACGAGCAGAAGGAGAACCTATCTGCAGTGGAAGGCCTGGGCGTGGACAACAAAATGTATACGCCGATACGGGATTATCCGCTGGGCGAAAGCGCGGCGCACATACTCGGGTATCTCGGGTATCCCAAGGACGCGCCGGAAGGCTCGCCCAAGGTGGGCGTAGCCGGCCTGGAGGCGGCGTATCAGGACGAGCTGGCCGGCGAGGACGGCAAAATTATCTATATCCGGGACAGATGGGGCCGCAACGTGCGCACGCTGTGGGAGAAAAAGGAGCGCCAGGGCGAGGACCTGCGGCTCACCATCAAGCCGGACCTGCAGAAGAAGGCGTACGAGGCGCTGAGCACTTACCTCGACTACGCCAAAAAACAGTCGGGCGTGGCTGTTGTGATGGATGCCGAGACTGGGTACGTGGAAGCGATGGCGACGTACCCGTCGTATGACAACAACCTGTTTACGTTTGGGGTTCCCGAAGAGACGTGGAGCTTTTGGCAGGCTGCGGAGAGCAACCATCCGCTGTTCGCCCGCGCGACGCAGGGCAAATACCCGCCGGGCAGCGTCATCAAGCCGTTTACCGCGGTAGCGGCGCTGGAATCGGGCGCGATCACACCGGACACCGCCTTTGACGGGGTGATCGAGGACAACAAATGGCTGCCCACCGAGCCGGGCTGGGACGGCGGCACTATCACGCGCATCTCCGATTCGGGCACGCCGCTGAAACTCAGCAACGGGCTTATTAACTCGGACAACATTTATTTCGCGTTCATTGCGCTGAAGCTGGGCGCGGAGCCGTTTGCGGCGTACATGGAGAAAATCGGCATGACGTCGGCTGTACCGTTTGACCTGCCGGTGGCGTCCGCCCAGATACTCAACGAGGGCAACTCATTGACGCGCAGCCGCCTGGCGGACTCGGGCTACGGGCAGGGCGAGTTGCTGGTGACGCCGCTGCAGATGGCCGCGATGTATACCGCGTTTGCCAACGGCACGGGCGACATCATGCAGCCGGTGCTGGTGGAGAAAACCTGCCGGACGGAAGGGCTGGATTACGTGACGGTGACCGAGACGCAGCCCACCGCGTGGGTGAAGGGCGCGGTGCAGCCGGGCAGCTTGAACACGCTGGCGCCGCTGCTGCAGGCCGTGGTGGAGCAGGGCACGGGCAAAGGGGCGCGCGTGAATGGCGTGAAAATAGCGGGCAAGACAGGCACCGCGGAGAAGAGCGACGACAAGTCGCGCGAGATATCGTGGTTTGCGGGCTACTGGCTGGACGGCTATTACGACCGGCTGGTGCTGGTGATGGTGGACGTGGCGACGGAGGAAGGCCCGGTCAAGTTTGATATCGCGAGAGAGCTGCTGGCGCCGTAAGAGCTGCGGGTGTGCGCTTTTGGCGATTTTGTGGTATAGTG
>JAAXZP010000270.1 GCA_012719815.1 Christensenellaceae bacterium | reverse complement strand
TTCGTAAATATCGCTGTAGCGGTTTTTTTCGCGGTAAACGAGCTCCCCGTCGATATAGACCTGCGAATGCACGCCCATCCGGTCGCCAAACTCAAGAACTTTCTTGACCAGCGCCGGGTCTACCCCGCGGGAAAAAAGCACACGGCCCGAAGCGTCATATACCTCGGCGCCGCCTGCCGTGATCATCAGCGTATCGAGGGCCAGCTCGTCGTAATAGCGTTGCATGCCTTTTTTCGTCCGCCCGGTACACAGCACCACATATACGCCCTGGGCGGCGGCAGCGCGCACCGCACGGCTTGCTCGGTCGGGAATGGCGTTAGCACTGTTGAGCAGGGTGTCGTCCAAGTCGATGGCAATTAGCTTGTAAGACATTTTACCTCCAATTAAAAAATCAAAACTTATTTGCGTCTATTATACATTCCGCGTCTGCTTTTGAAAAGCGCAATCGCGGAGCGTGCCTGTTTTTGCCCGCGCTGCGCCGGGGCCGGTGAACCGTAAATCCGGCCGCTCGTATAATTTCACGAATGTTTACAAAATCAGTACGCTCGGTCTTTGTATATGGTGTAAAATTATATTCTGATTTCAGGCTCTGCACACGACGGGATAAAAAGATGCTTTCGCGCAGGGCAAAAAAATCGGAATTTGTGTGTGGCATTCACAAATGGCATAGTTGCTGGTATACTTGTGTCACAATGACAACACTCGATAATGCAAAAGGAGCAACCGGCGTTTTGAAGAAGATCATAGCTTTGTTGTTTGCTGTCCTGCTTTCACTGACAGCTTTTACAGGTACGGCCCTGGCGGCCCCGGAGTTTGACGGCAAGGTGGAGCCATTTGCGGTGTTGCTGATGGACGCCGATACAGGCGCCGTGCTGTACGCAAAGAACGCGGACGAGAGGGTGGAGCCGGCCAGCACCACAAAGATCATGACGCTGATTATCGCGCTGGAGCAGGCGGATCTGGACAGCGTGGTCACGATATCCGCCAAGGCGGCAGGTCAGCGCGGCTCGCTGCTCAAAGTTTCGGCGGGCGAGAAGATCGTGATGAGGGACCTTTTATACGGCATGATGCTCGCTTCCGGCAACGACGCGGCCATGGCGGTGGCCGAGGCTGTGGGCGGCTCGGAGGAAGGCTTTGCGGAGCTGATGAACAAAAAGGCGCAGGAACTGGGCATGGCGCATACCCATTTCGTCGCACCGCATGGCATGCACGTGGAGAACCACTACACCACCGCAAGCGACATGGCCATATTGACGCGGTACGCGATGCAAAACCCGGATTTTGCGCATATCGTTGCTCAGGCGTCTTACACGATGCCAGCCAACAACAAAAAAAGCGCCCCCTGGGAAGTGAAAAACACCAACAAACTGCTGCATTCTGACGACCAGTATTACTATAAATACGCCACGGGCGTCAAGACGGGCTCCACGCCCGCCGCGGGAGACTGCCTGGTATCCTCCGCCACCAAAGACGGCATGAACCTTATCTGCCTGGTTTTTGGGGACGAGTTCAACGGCTACAGGCGCTGGCCGCTTTCGGCGGAGCTTTTCGAGTTCGGTTTCAAGAACTTCCGCACGCTGAACATTCAGGCGGTGATGGACGCGGCGGGTCCGGTGAGCGTGCCTGTTCAGGGTGCGGCGGAGGATGCGCCGCAGACCGTGCAGCTCAGCATAAAAAATGCCGCGGGCGAATACCAGACGTTTGACAAGGATACGGCCGACAAGATAGAATCGGGTGCGCTGACCTCGCGCATCACGCTTAGCGGCGGCGATGCGTTGACCGCGCCTGTAACCGCGGGCAGCGAGGTGGGCACCATTGACTATCTTGACGACGCGGGCAACCTCATATACCGGGGCGTGCTGGTGGCGCAGGAAAGCGTTGAGGCTGCGTCTGAGCCGGTGCCGGAAACGTCTCCCGCACCGTCGGGAACCCGGTCGCCTGTGACGCGCGCGCCGGAGGGCGCGGGCAGCGGGATAGGAACGCTGGGCTGGATATTGATCGCCGTCGGCGGCGTGCTCTTGATATTGCTCATACTTTTCAGTGCGCTGCTCATCGCGCGCAAGAGACGATACGCGCGCCGGCGCGCCAGGAGAAGGCGCCCGAGCCAGCACTCGAGCCAGCGGGGGCGGTGAGGTTATTTCGCGCAACAGCAAGCCGATTTCGACAAAGTGCGTGTGATTTTTTATCGCAGTTGTGTTATACTATCTAATTACCGTAAGGTAACTATAAAGCCGGCGGGGGTCGGCTGTTGGGGGAAGTAGCAGCTTGAAGCGATGCCTGACCATATTGTGCATAATCCTAACCCTGGTTTTGTGCTTGCCGTGGGGTGGCATAAAGGTTGCCTTGGCGGAGGATGCGGATTATCCCGGCGATCTGTCCTCTTTCGGCGCCGTGCTTCTCATGGACGCGGACTCCGGCCGCGTGCTGGTGAGCCGCAACGAAACCATGCAAATTGAGCCGGCCAGCACCACCAAGATCATGACGTGCATACTGGCGCTGGAAAGCGGAAAGATGAACGATGCGGTGACCATCAGCGACAAGGCAGTGCGCGCTGCGGGCCAGAAGCTGGAACTGGTGAAGGGTGAAACCCTGCCGCTGAGCGCGCTGGTGAACGCCATGATGATGTATTCTGGCAACGACGCGGCTGTGGCAATAGCGGAGCACGTGGCCGGCGACGTGGACACGTTCGTGGACATGATGAACGCCAAGGCCCAGGCGCTGGGCATGAACAACACTCATTTCGCCAACCCCAGCGGCTTGCATGACGATGAGCACCTGACGACTGCGGCGGATATGGCAAAGCTGGTGCAATATGCCATGAAGAAGCCGGACTTTAGAGATATCGTCAGCCAGGAGTCGTTCACCCTTCCGCGGACGGATAAGCGGGTGGAAAAGGTGTTCCGGAACACTAATTTTCTGCTGCGCAAGGACAAGCCGGACGCCTATTACGCTTACGCGACCGGCGTGAAAACGGGCGATACGACGCAGGCGGGCAAGTGCCTGGTGGCGTCGGCGTCCAAAGACGGCATGAACCTCATCTGCCTGATATTCAAGGATACCTCGGAAAACGGCCAAAAGCGCTGGTCTGAAGCCAAAGCGCTGTTTGAATACGGGTTCGACAACTATACGACGCTGGAAGTCCAGAAGCTGCTGGACAAGGCGCCTCCCGTGCGGGTACAGGTGGAGAATTATTCGCCTATGGACGAGAGCGACGGGCTGCTCACATTCGAGGCCCCGTCCAGCCCCGGCACGCTGATAACGGTCAAAAAGTCGACGGCTCAAAGCATACTGGAGTCCAAGGATGCGGACGCCATCGAGGCGGTACCCTTTTATGACGACGAGAAGCTGACGGCGCCGATACTCAAGGGCGATATGCTGGGCACCGTGACTTACAGGTGCAAGGCCACCGGCGAGGAGCTGTATACCGGCGCCCTCATCGCATCGCGCGACGTGCGGGAGGCCGGTTCGGAGCCGGGCGCTTCGGGCGGCACCGCGGTGTCGGTGATGCCTGCGGTCAACGTGGAGGAAATCAGCAAGCACGACGACAGCATCTATTACTGGCTGATCGTGCCGGGGGTGCTGATTGCCCTTCTGATATGGCGGCTGGTGACGGAACAGCGCCGCAAGCGCAAGCGGTTCGGCAAAAGGCGCCCGTATTACAGCTACCGCATCAAATAAGAGGCGTAAGAATTGTACTTCCCTGACTCTAGTCAACATTAAAATGTTATAAGAAAAAGCCGCGGACGAGCGCGGCTTTTCTGATGCAAAGATACTACGACAGGAACGATTTGCCAGCGGACACCACAATGTCGCCCAGCACCGCGAGCACGACGGAGCTGCCGCGGCCCACGCGGTCCTGACGGACAAGCTCTTCTGACGAGAGGCTGAACGTCTGGCCCGATTTCAGCGTCACCACGACGCCGCACGGCTCCGAGACGGGGAAAGCCGCCGCCACGTACGTGCCGGTGGAGCCGTTCTTGAAGAACGAGATCGCTTTCACGCCCTTGCCGCCACGGTGCTGCGTCTCAAACTCGGTGACGTATGTCAGCTTGGCGTAGCCGAGCTCGGTGAATACTGCCACCTCGTCGTCGTTTGCGATGGGAGCCGCCATCACGACGCTGTCGCCCTTATCCAGCGCCACCGCCTTGACGCCTTTGGCGACGCGGCCCATCGCGGGCACGTCGGAAGAGGAAAACCTTATCGCCATGCCGCCGCGCGTGATCACAAGGAAATCGCTTTCCTCGCTTATAAGGTGTACGGCGATGATGCTGTCGCCTTCGGCGAGGCCGCAGGCCGTTATTTTTTTGTTGCGCACGTCATATTCGGCGAGGCTGGTGCGCTTGATAAGCCCGCCGCGCGTCGCAAAGAACACGTGCGTGTTCTCATCGAAATCCGATACCGAGAACAGGCCCGCCACGCTTTCGCCCGGCGCGATGCCTGCGAGCAGCGCTGACAGCGGCTTGCCCTTGTCGCGCAGCTTGCATTCGGGGATATCGGAAACCGGCAGCGTAAACAGCGTGCCCATATTGGTGAATATCTGCACGCGCCTGTCGGTGGCGGACTGCACGATGCATTTGACGACTTCGCCGTCTGCCGGAGAGGATTTCTGGTACGATTTCTGGTTGACGCGCTTTAAAAAATCGTTCTGCGTCAGTATGATGACGCATTCCTCCACGCTCTTGAACTCGTCCTCGTCAATCTCCACTTCGTGGCTGGTATCCAGTATGCGCGTGCGCCGCTTATCGCCGTAGTTCTCCTTGATTTCAGCCAGTTCATTCATAATAACGCGCATCAGCCTGGTTTCGGATGCGAGTATGGCTTCCAGCCGCCTGATGGTCTCCAGTATGAACGTGTACTCCTTGCGCAGTTCCTCGATCTCCAGCGCGGTCAGCCGCGCCAGCCGCATGTCGAGTATTGCCTGAGCCTGAATGTCGGTGAGCGCAAAACGGGACATCAGCCTGGCTTTGGCCTCCTTGGGAGAGGAGGAGCCGCGGATGATGCGGATGACCTCGTCGATGTTCTGCACCGCGACGATGAGGCCGGCCAGTATGTGCTCGCGCTGTTTGGCCCTCTCCAGGTCGTAGCGCGTGCGGCGCGTGACGATGTCTTTCTGGAACGCGATGTAGTGGTCGATGATGTCCATCAGCGACAGCTGTTTGGGCTGCCCGTCCGCGATGCACACCATGTTGATGCCGAACGTCACCTGCAGGTCGGAGTATTTATAGAGGCAGTTGAGTATCTTTTTGGGGTCGTAATCCTTGCGCACCTCGATGACGGCGCGCAGGCCGGTGCGGTCCGACTCGTCGCGGATGTCCGAAATGCCCGCGAACATGTCCTTCTTCTGCTCCGTCACGGTAAGTATTTTGCTGAGCATCGCCGCTTTGTTGACCTGGTACGGCACTTCGGTGATCACGATGTTGGTCTTGCCGTTGCTGCCTTTTTCGATGCTGGCCTTAGCACGGATGACCACCTTGCCGCGGCCTGTTTCGTACGCTTCGCGCAAGCCGTCCAGGCCGAGCAGGTAGCCGCCGGTGGGGAAGTCCGGGCCGGGGATGTGCTGCATCAGCTCGTCCAGCGTGAGATTCGGGTTCTGGATGCGCGCGATCACGCCGTCGATGACTTCCGAGAGGTTGTGCGGCGGGATGTTGGTCGCAAGGCCCACCGCGATGCCGGACGCGCCGTGGACCAGCAGGTTGGGAAAACGCGCGGGCAAAAGGGTGGGTTCTTTCAGCGTATCGTCGAAGTTGAACGTGAAAGGCACAGTGTCCTTCTCGATATGGGCGAGCAACTCCATGGCGATAGGGGAAAGCCGCGCCTCGGTGTAGCGCATCGCGGCGGCGCTGTCGCCGTCTATGCTGCCGAAGTTGCCGTGGCCGCTCACCAGCGGCGCGCGCATCACGAAATCCTGCGCCATG
The DNA here is from genome assembly GCA_012719815.1 of Christensenellaceae bacterium. Taxonomy (GTDB): domain Bacteria; phylum Bacillota; class Clostridia; order Christensenellales; family SZUA-584; genus SZUA-584. The sequence continues at coordinate 4,515 of JAAXZP010000270.1, read as the reverse complement.
CGCACCATCGCGTCGTACACCGACGAATCGCCGTGCGGGTGGTATTTGCCGAGGCAGTCGCCCACAATGCGCGCGGATTTGCGGTGCGGCTTGTCCGGCGTCAGGCCCAGCTCCAGCATGGTGTAGAGTATGCGCCGCTGCACCGGCTTTAAGCCGTCCTCCACGCGCGGCAGGGCGCGGTCCATGATGACGTACTCCGCGAACGGTATCATCGAGTTGTGCATCATCTCGCTCATCGAGACGGGCGTGACGTCGCTGGCTATCTGTTCTGGGATTTTATTGGACATGGCCGCTCACCTTTTCCTTGTAAAAACTGTCTTCCTTGTTGAAGTTGGCGTGTTCCGAGATATACAGCTTGCGCGGCTCCGCCTTGTCGCCCATCAGCAGCGTGACGAGCCGCTCCGCCTCCGCCGCGTCGTCCAGCTCCACCTGATAGAGCTTGCGGGTTGCGGGGTTCATGGTGGTTTCCCACAGCTGTTCGGGGTTCATCTCGCCCAGGCCTTTGTAGCGCTGCACGTTGGCGTCCTTGCCCAGCGCCTGCTGGGCTGCTCTCAGCTCCGCGTCGTTATAGGCGTATATCGACTTGTTGCCTTTATACACGCGGTACAGCGGCGGCCGGCCGATGTAGATGTGGCCCGCCGTCAGCAGCTCGCGGAAATAGCGGTAGAAGAACGTCAGCAGTATGGCGCGGATGTGCGCGCCGTCCTGGTCCGCGTCCGAGAGTATGATGATCTTGTGGTATTTTAAGTCCTCTTCGTCGAACGTGCCGTCGAACCCGGTGCCGAGGGCGGTAATAATGGAACGGTACTCCTCGTTCTCGATGACCTGATCCAGCCGCTTTTTCTCCACGTTGAGCGGCTTGCCGCGGAGGGGGAGTATGGCCTGGAACCTGCGGTCACGGCCCTGCTTGGCGCTGCCACCCGCGCTGTCGCCCTCCACGATGAACAGCTCGTTCTTTTTCGCGTCGCGGCCGGTGCAGGCGGACAGCTTGCCCACCAGCGGCGCGCTTTCCAGCTTGCTGCGCTGGCGCTCCAGTTTCTTAGCCCTGTTGGCGGCCTCGCGCGCTTTGGCGGCGTTTACCGCCTTGCCCACCAGTTCCGTTGCGATGGCGGTGTTATTCAGGTCCGCGAGGAACAGCGAGAGCTTTTCCTGCACGATGCCCTCCACGATGGTCTTGACTTCGGTGTTGCCCAGCTTGGCCTTGGTCTGCCCCTCAAACTGCGCGTCTTTCATGCGCACGCTGATGACCGCGGTAAGGCCTTCCCGGTAGTCGTCGCCCGAGAGGTTTTCGTCCTTGTCCTTGAGCAGCCCGGACTGGCGCGCGTATTCGTTCTTCACCTTGGTATGCGCTGATTTAAAACCGGACACGTGCGTGCCGCCGTCCGGCGTGGAGATGTTGTTGACAAACGATACGATGTTTTCGTTGTAAGTGTCGTTGTACTGCAGCGCGATTTCCACCTTCACGTCGCCGCGTTCGCCGTCCAGATAGATGGGCGTTTTGTGCAGCACTGTCTTGTCCTGGTTGAGGTACTGCACGAAATCCACCACGCCGCCCGAGTATTCGAATATTTCCTTTTTAGAATGGCCGTCTTTCTTGACGCGCTCGTCGATCAGCGTGATCTTGACGCCTTTGGTCAGAAACGCGATGACGCGCAGGTGCGACGCCACCGTGTCGTAATTCATCGCTATCGTTTCAAAAACGCGGTCATCAGGCAGGAAGGTGATTTTGGTGCCGCGGTTTTTGGTGGTGCCGATCTCCTCGAGCTTGGTGACCGGGCGTCCGCTCTCAATTTTGCCGTTTTTCATGATGCTCTCGAAGCGCTGCTGATAGACCTTGCCGCCGGAATACACGGTGGCCACCAGCCAGCGCGACAGCGCGTTCACCACCGACGCGCCCACGCCGTGCAGGCCGCCCGAGTAGGTGTATGACTCGCCGCTGAACTTGCCGCCGGCGTGCAGCTGCGTGAACACCACTTCCACGCCGGAGACCTTTTTCTCGGGATGGATGCCCACCGGTATGCCGCGCCCGTTGTCCTCCACCGTGACGGAGTTGTCCGCGTGCAGCGTGACGCTGATTCTGTCGGCATATCCGTTTGCCGCTTCATCCACCGCGTTGTCCACGATCTCCCAGAGCAGGTGGTGCAGACCCCGCTGGCCGGTGGAGCCGATATACATGCCGGGGCGCTTGCGCACTGCGTCCAGCCCCTCCAGCACCTGTATGTCCTTGACAGTGTATTCTTTGGCCATAGCGCCTCCGTTAAGCTGATTGCGTCCTTGCAGTTTCTGAGAAAAAACAACAAAATATAGTGTACATCAATAAAACCACACACTATATTACAGGAAAAACGTCCTTTTATCAATGGATTTTTGATTTTGGGGAACATATGTGCGTCCTGATACGGGCGGAATGCGCAAGCCGACCGGCTTTTTGAGAGCAAAACAGGCAGATGATGCTTTTGCAGCATAGAGAGGGAGAAGCCGTTGGAAGGATATGAGGTTACAAAAAGATGCACCGGCATTAAAAAAGCTGAGGAGGCGGTCCTCAGCCAGTATTGACGCGAGAGTACGAACGGGGCGCTTACCCCCGGAAATGTTCCAGCGAAACGCCGGCTTCCCTGAATATTTCCTGTGCAAACTCGTCCGGATAGGGGTGAGCGTACACCACGCGCACAATACCGGCGTTCACAATCATCTTGGAACAGATGACGCAGGGCTGGTGCGTGCAGTACAGCGTGGCGCCCTCGATGCTGATGCCCAGCTTGGCAGCCTGGATGATGGCGTTCTGCTCGGCATGGATGGCATAACATAGTTCATGCCGCGTGCCGGACGGGATGCCCAGCTTCTGGCGCAGGCATTCGCCCCGCTCCTTGCAGCTCTTGATGCCGGACGGCGCTCCGTTGTAGCCTGTGGTGATAATCCGCTTGTTGCGGACGATAATGGCCCCGATGCTGCGGTCGCTTTTGTAGCAACTGGACCACTTTGCGATGGTTTCCGTCAAATCCATGAAGCGCTTGTCCCACTTGTCCATGTCATACCCCTGCTTTTTATGTTAATGCTCTATAATTCAACATCGCTCAAAAAAAGTCCTGCCTGCACAGGAAAAATATAACTTTAGCGAAAAATGAAGAATTTTAATGGCACACCGAAATAAGTTAAGAATATTTTGAGTTAAACGCTGGATATTATTAATTATTGTTGTTTTTTCATGAGATTTAGGTTTGCATATCAAATGCACCATATATTATGATAAACCCTGTTAGCACTCATTTAAATTGAGTGCTAACAAATTATGAGGAGTACTATTGAGTATAATAAACACGTTTCAAGGAGGTTTTCCAACATGACCATTAGGCCATTGGGCGACAGAGTTGTGATCAAAAGCCTGGAGAGCGAGGAGACCACCAAGAGCGGCATCGTTCTGACGGGCAGCGCGAAGGAAAAGCCGCAGATGGCAGAAGTCATCGCTGTAGGGCCGGGCGGCATGGTAGACGGCAAAGAAGTTGTGATGTCCGTGAAGGTAGGGGACAAGGTGCTGTACGCCAAGTATGCGGGCACCGAAGTCAAAGTGGACGGCGAGGAATACATTATCCTGCGCCATAGCGACCTGCTTGCGGTTGTCGAATAACGTTGTCACATATTGTTAAGGAGGAGATAACATGGCTAAACAGATTAAATACGGCGAAGAGGCCAGACGGCTGCTTGAAGCGGGCGTTAACCAACTGGCGGATACGGTTAAGATCACTTTGGGACCCAAGGGACGCAACGTCGTTCTGGATAAGAAATTTGGTTCGCCCGTCATCACCAACGACGGTGTGACGATTGCGAAGGAAATCGAGCTGAAGGACCCGTTCGAAAACATGGGCGCGCAGCTTGTGAAGGAAGTGGCGACCAAGACCAATGATGTCGCGGGCGACGGTACAACGACGGCTACCCTGCTTGCTCAGGCGATCATCCGCGAAGGCCTGAAGAACGTTGCGGCGGGTGCCAACCCGATGGCTATCAAGAAGGGTATTCTGCAGGCGGTTGACGCGGCGGTGGAAAGCCTGAAGAAGATTTCCAAACCGATTACCGGCTCCACTGCGATCGCGCAGGTTGCGGCCATTTCCGCGGGCGACGAAGAGATCGGCAAGCTGATTGCGGAAGCAATGGAGAAGGTCGGCAACGACGGCGTTATCACCGTGGAAGAGAGCAAGACCATGAAGACCGAGCTCAAGGTTGTGGAAGGCATGCAGTTTGACCGTGGCTATGCGTCGGCTTACATGGGCACCGATACCGATAAGATGGAAGCAGTGCTGGATGATCCGCTGATTCTCATCACCGATAAGAAGATCTCCAACGTACAGGAGATTCTGCCCATACTCGAGCAGGTTGTCCAGGCTGGCAAGAAGCTGCTCATCATCGCTGAGGAAGTGGAAGGCGAAGCGCTGGCAACCCTTATCGTCAATAAGCTGCGCGGCACCTTCACCTGCGTTGCGGTTAAAGCTCCGGGCTTCGGCGACGGGCGCAAAGCGATGC
>JAAXZP010000269.1 GCA_012719815.1 Christensenellaceae bacterium | reverse complement strand
TGCGGTCGGCAAACCTTCATCATCTTAACATCGGAGGTCTTTTCTTTAAGCTAAAGCTATATTCCCTCCCCCGGCAGAGCCGGGGGTTTATTTGGTTTTGTCCGCTCTCGCTACCAAAACCACACTAAAGTGTACAAAAAAAGCCGCAAACCCATTGTTTGTGGCTTTCTTCCATGGCGCACCTGTCGGGATTCGAACCCAAGGCCTTCCGCTTAGGAGGCGGACGCTCTATCCTCCTGAGCTACAGGTGCATTATTGTCGTTCAGGCTAGGCTCAGCCCGAACGCATATGCTATGCTATTTTACAGTCAAACACGCGAAAAGTCAAATATCTAGTTGCGTATTCCCTGCAGCGGCGCCGGAATGCGCCCGCCGCGGGCAATCAGCCGCTCGCAGCCGCTTTTCCCCGCATCCATCACGATCACATGCCCCAGAAGGCCGCCGAATTCCACCACGTCGCCCACCTTGGCGCCCGGCACGGGGATAATGCGCACGCCCGTAGTCTTGTTGCCCACCACGCCTATCGCCGCTTCGTCCGCGATAATGGCGGACAGCACGGAAGCCGGCGTATCGCCCGGCACGCCGATCATATCCAGCCCCACGGAGCACACCGCGGTCATCGCCTCCAGCTTCTCCAGCGTCAGCACGCCCTGCCGGGCCGCCGCCACCATGCCTTCGTCCTCGCTGACCGGAATGAACGCGCCCGACAGCCCGCCTACCTGAGACGACGCCATCACACCGCCCTTTTTCACGGCGTCGTTTAGCAGCGCCAGAGCCGCGGTGGTGCCGTGCATGCCGCAGACGTCCACGCCCATCTCCTCCAGTATGCGCGCCACGCTGTCGCCCACAGCCGGAGTGGGCGCAAGCGACAAGTCCACTATTCCGAAAGGCACGCCCAGCCGCTGCGACGCCTCCTTGGCCACCAGCTGCCCCACGCGCGTCACCTGAAACGCCGTCTTTTTGATGGTCTCCGCCACCACTTCAAAGCTCTCGCCGCGCACCTTCTCCAGCGCGGCCTTCACCACGCCGGGGCCGGAAACGCCCACGTTGATCGCGCACTCCGGCTCTCCCGCGCCGCAGAACGCGCCCGCCATAAACGGGTTGTCCTCGATGGCGTTGGCAAACACCACCAGCTTGGCGCAGCCGATCGCCCCCTGGTCCTTCGTCAGTTCGGCGATATCCTTAAGAACCCGGCCCATCTTGGCCACAGCGTCCATGTTGATGCCGGTGCGCGTGCTGGCCACGTTGACAAAACCGCACACGCGCTGCGTGGACGCCAGCGCCGACGGCAGCGATTCGATCAGCACGGTGTCGCTTTTTGTCTCGCCCTTGTGCACAAGCGCGCCAAACCCGCCGATAAAGTTGACGCCGATGTCCATCGCCACCTCATCCAGGGCCTTCGCAAACACGGTGTAATCGTCAAGGCCGCTGCTCGCGGCGATCTCCGCAATCGGAGTCACCGAGATGCGTTTGTTGACAATGGGCACGCCGAACTCCCGCGCGATGTCGTCTCCCACAGCCACCAGGTTTCTTGCCAACCTGTATATCTTCTTCTTGATGTTGTCGCAGCACACCAATGCATCCGAAGACACGCAGTCGCGCAGCGAAATACCCATCGTGATGGTGCGAACATCCAGGTGTTCGGTATCGATCATCTTGATGGTATCCAGCACTTCGTATTTGGTGATCACCGGTTTTCTCCTTTTGCCCCCGCAATGCGCCGGGAGCCGTAACAAAATACCTCGAATTATTATACCCGTGCCGCCGCGGCGATGCAAATGCAATATTGGGAACAGACCGCATTCGGTCCGTCCTTTATAAAACCGTGCGGTTTTTACTCCTGCGTTTCTGCCGGCAATTATGACCGGCTCCAGCGCGTTTCCCGGCACTTTTCCGCAGTATAAAGCCGCCCGCTCGTCCAAAATGTTACGCAATCTTGAACAATAAGAATATTCTGTAAAGCCGGTATTAAGAGTTATGTTTGTGCGTTTAATTGCGACAAAACTGCATTATTATACTATTGAGAACAGTCGCTTTAAGCAGGAAAAGGAGGGTCTTGGAATGATTAAAAAGCTGGTTGCAGCAGGCATCACGTTGCTGATACTGGGGCTCTACTTCTTTGTGGGAACAGGCACTCTTTAAACCGTATACAAATTCATATCCCGTCATGCCTTAAAGCCGGC
>JAAXZP010000268.1 GCA_012719815.1 Christensenellaceae bacterium | reverse complement strand
GAGGAAATCGAGGCGGTGACGCAATACGTTTCCGCGGGCAACGAAACTGTGTTCGACGAAGAGGCGGCTGCGGACATCAACATGACGGGCGAGGACGAGGTGCCGAACGGCGAGTACGACGAGCTGCTGCCCCGCGCGGTGGAGATCGCGCTGGAATACGGGCAGGCGTCCATATCCTTGCTGCAGCGGCGGCTGCGCATCGGCTACGCGCGCGCCGCGCGCCTGGTGGACGAGATGGAGCAGCGCAAAATCGTCAGCCCGTTTGAAGGAAGCAAGGCGCGGCAGGTTCTCATCACCTGGGAAGGGTATGAGGAGATGTTCGGCAGCGCCGGGGGAGAATGATGGACAACCTTTTGATACACGTGGTGTCGCTCGGGTGCGAGAAAAACCGGGTGGACACTGAACATATGCTGGGGCTGCTTTCGGGCAGCAACGCGGCGCTGGCGGACGATCCGGCGGACGCGGACGTGATCATCGTCAACACCTGCGGCTTCATCAACGACGCCAAGCAGGAATCCATCGACACCATACTGGAGATGGCGCGATATAAGGAAGAGGGCAGCTGCCGCGCGCTCATCGTGACGGGCTGCCTGGCGCAGCGCTACGCCAAAGAGCTGGCGGAGGAGCTGCCCGAGGTGGACGCTTTCCTGGGCGTGTCGTCGTATTCGCGCCTGCTGGAGGCCATATCCTCGGCGCTTTCCGGCAGGCGTTATATGAGCTGCGACCGCGTGGACGGCGACATCGTGCCGCGCGTATTGACCACGCCGGGGCATATGGCGTACGTGCGCATATCCGACGGCTGCGAGAACCGGTGCAGCTATTGCGCGATACCCGCCATCCGCGGCGGCCTCAAAAGCCGGCCCATGGACAGCATACTCTCGGAGATAAGCGACCTGCGCGCCGCGGGCGTCGTGGAGGCGGTGCTGATCGCGCAGGACACCACACGCTACGGCGAGGATTTGGGCAGGAGGATGCTGCCCGAGCTGGTGGACAGGGCCGCGGAGATCATGCAGGGCGGCTGGCTGCGCGTGATGTACTGCTATCCCGACGGCATCAACGACGCGCTGCTTGATACCATGCTCAAACATGATAATGTTTGCAAGTACCTCGACGTGCCCACGCAGCATTTCAGCAACGCGGTGCTGCGACGTATGAACCGGCGCAACACGCGGGAATCCGCGACGGCGCTGGTGAAGCGGCTGCACGATATGGGCTTTGCGCTGCGCACATCGCTCATCGTCGGATTTCCCGGGGAAACCGAGGAAGATTTCAAAATACTCCTGGACAGCGTGCGGGAACTGCGCTTTGAATGGCTGGGCGTGTTCCGCTATTCGCAGGAGGAGGGAACGCCAGCGGCGGAGCTGCCGGACCAGGTGCCGGAGGAGATAAAGCAGCAGCGCTGGGACGCCGTGATGCGCCTTCAGGCGATGATTTCTGATGAGCTGTGCCGCGCGCAGATAGGGCATACGGTGCGCGTCATCGTGGACGGGCGGGACGAAACGGGGCTATTGGTGGGCCGCACGATGGCCCAGGCGCCGGAAATCGACGGCGTGACGTACATTTCGTCAAAAAAAGACTTGACGCCGGGCACTTTTCATGATGTGCTGATAAAAGACGCGCGCGAATACGACCTGCTGGGAGAGATCGTATGAACATTGCAAACAGGCTGACGATTGCGCGGATTATACTGGTTCCCGTGTTCATCGTGTTTTTTTATCGGGGGAACCCGGACGGGGCGTGGATTTGGAATATACTGGCGGCCGTGGTGTTTGTGGGAGCGGCGCTGCCCGACCTGTTTGACGGGCGGCTGGCCAGAAAGCGCGGCATCGTCACCAGCTTCGGGAAGCTGGCCGACCCGATTGCGGACAAGCTGCTGGTGTGCAGTGCGCTGATACTGCTGGCCGAGCGCGGCTGGGTGTGGGGCGTGCTGGTCATCATCATGGTGGGCCGCGAGTTCATCATCAGCGGCCTTCGGCTCATCGCCGCGGCGGAAGGGCTGGTGCTGGCGGCGGATACCCTCGGGAAACTCAAGACGGTGGTGCAGATCGTCGCCGTCGTGATGGTGCTGCTCAGGCAGGGGCCGTTTGTCGGCACGACCTTTGAAACAGTGCTGTTCTGGATCGGCGAGGTGCTGATCTGGGCGAGCGTGGTATTGTCCGTCTGGTCGTGCGTCAACTATTTTGTGAGCAACAGGGCTGTGCTGAAGAAGATGTTTTAACGGCGGCATAATACGCCGAAACGCCTGATAATCGCCAGTCGTCCGGCTGTCCGCATATCGGGGCAGCGGGTTTGATACGATGAGAGATATTGAATGAAGGGGGCTTGGGTATGTCGATGGAAAAGCAGAAAGCGCTGGAGATGGCGCTGGTGCAGATAGAAAAGCAGTTTGGCAAGGGCAGCATCATGAAGCTGGGCGACGCGGCGAGCGTGCCGGTGTCGGTGATACCGACGGGCTGCCTGGAGCTGGATATCGCGCTGGGCGTGGGCGGCATGCCCCGCGGGCGCATCGTCGAGATATACGGCCCCGAATCGTCCGGTAAAACGACGGTCGCGCTGCACATCATCGCCGAGGCGCAGAAGCTGGGCGGCGCGGCGGCGTTTATCGATGCGGAGCACGCGCTGGACCCGCTGTACGCCAAAAAGCTGGGCGTGGATACCGACAACCTTTACGTGTCGCAGCCCGATACCGGCGAGCAGGCGCTGGACATCGCCGAGGCGCTGGTGAGAAGCGGCGCGATTGACGTCATCGTCATCGACTCGGTGGCGGCGCTGGTGCCCAAGGCGGAAATAGACGGCGAGATGGGCCAGTCGTACGTGGGCCTGCAGGCGCGGCTGATGTCGCAGGCGCTGCGCAAGCTGGCGGGCATCGTTTCCAAGTCCAACACCGTGGCGATATTCCTCAACCAGCTGCGCGAGAAGGTGGGAGTGATGTTCGGCAACCCCGAAACCACGCCGGGCGGCCGCGCGCTCAAGTTCTACGCGTCGGTGCGCCTCGATGTGCGCCGCGTGGAGACCATCAAGAACGGCGACGAGATGGTGGGCAGCCGTACGCGCATCAAGGTCGCCAAAAACAAGGTGGCGCCGCCGTTTAAAACCGCCGAGTTCGACATCATCTACGGCGAGGGTATATCGCTGGAGAGCAGCGTTTTGAACCTCGGCGTGCAGATGGGCATCATCAAAAAGTCGGGCGCCTGGTTCTCGTACAACGACGAGCGCATCGGCCAGGGCAAGGACAACGCGCGCCTGTATCTCAAGAACAACAAGGCGGTGTGCGACGAGATAAAAGCCAAGATCATGGAGCAGGCGAAAACCGCCAATCCGCTGCTTGGCAGCGCAGGCGACGCAGCAAAGGTCGAAGAATAAGCGGGTAACTGTTAATAAATAACTGTAAACAATATAAAAACAGTTTGTGTGGGTTTGTTAAAAACGCCGCAGCCGGTGTATAATTATTAAGGTGGCGCGGTATTCTAGTCGGTACTGCGGTTTCGAAAGCGGGCCTAAAAATCCGCTAAAGGGCACATCGATGAAGTTCCTGGTGTTGGCCGCTGACGCCCAGTCGGGGGCTGATGCTGGGAGTTAAGGTTGTGGGGCGATCCGCAATGGCATGCGGGCGTGGACCCCGCTTCCGCGGAGACCCAAGCAGGTGGCTCCACATGAAAATCTGGGGCTACTACTTGGGGTGAAACCTGTGTCGCGGCGACAGCTGTGCACAGTGTAGCCTGCCTTGAGTCGGGCGGGGCGCTATGACGGAACAACGTCTTCTTCCGCGAAGGCCAAGCGGCAGGAGAACGATCGCCGTCAGAAACCCGCCGGGCAAAAGAGGCTAGAAACCGTTTGGTGCTGTCGGGGAAAACCCCTAGACTGTAGAGTGCGTCAAAAGCGCACGAAGGTATTCTGGAGATTATAGTGTGGTCTTAACGGCAATCCAGTCGCGCATGCGGCAACGGTGCGATTCAGGGTTTAAAGGGAAACCGCTTCATCGGCGACGGGAAGTACTCTGGAGGGAAATCCTACTGGACCTAAGCCGCAAGGTTTATCCAGGATATCGCCACCGCTTTTTTATTTTCGCATTTTGCGGAGCGTTTCATTGAAAAAGAAAAAGAACCGGGCCGCCCGTTTCTGGGCGCTCAAAGTATTCATCATAACGCTGATACTTACGGCGGGCATCAGCGTGGCTGCCGAGGCGCTGGTGGAGGATATGTCCGCCCTGGCGGCGGCTTTTGTGATACTGCTGATCATGCTGCTGGGCATCGTGGCGGATATCGTCGGCATCGCGTTCGCCACGTGCGATACCGCGCCGTTTGTGTCCATGGCGGCCAAAAAAATTAGGCTGGCAAAAAGCGCGATACGGATGCTGCAGAACGCGGACATCGTGTCCAACATCTGCGGCGACGTGATCGGCGACATCTGCGGCAGCGTTTCCGGCGCGGCCGGCGCGGCGGTAGCGGTGAAGCTCGCCCTGACGGCGACCAGCACGCCGGAGCTGGTGTGGACGCTGGTCGTGTCCAGCCTCATCGCGGCGCTGACGGTGGCCGGCAAGGCACTGGGGAAGACGTTCGCCATCCGCAACAACAAGCAGATTGTCAGCGCCGTCTCGTACGTGGCGATGCTGTTCATGCGGGACAAGAAGTGATGGAAAAGACGCGTATCGACCCCTACCTGGTGGAAAACGGCTGGGCCGAGAGCCGCGAGAAGGCGCGTTCGCTGATCATGGCGGGCGCGGTGACGCTGGACGGCCGGGTGTGCGACAAGCCCGCCACGCCGGTCAGGCCCGGACAGGTGGTGGCCGTGCAGGCTGCCGACGAGTTCGTCAGCCGCGGCGGCAAAAAACTGCAGAAGGCGCTTGCCAGCTTTGATATCGACCTGACGGATGTAATCGCCATCGACGTGGGCGCGTCCACCGGCGGTTTTACCGACTGCATGCTGCGCGCGGGCGCCAGGCTGGTGTACGCGGTGGACGTGGGCTACGGGCAGCTCGCGTGGCGTCTCAGGCAGGATGAGCGCGTGCGCGTGATGGAGCGCGTCAACGCGCGCTATCTTGAGCCGTCGATGTTTGATGTGCCCGCTTCGTTTGCCAGCGTGGACGTGTCGTTCATATCGTTGAAGCTGATACTGCCGGCGCTGATGCGCGTGCTTAATCCGCCTTATACCATTGTCGCTCTGATAAAGCCGCAGTTCGAGGCGGGCCGCGGGCGCGTGGGCAAAAAAGGCGTGGTACGCGACAAGGCGGTGCATAAAGACGTGTTAGCGGACATACTCGCCTTTGCGAAAGAGGCCGGGCTTTCCGTCTACGGGCTGGATTTCAGCCCCATCCGCGGGCCGGAGGGCAACATCGAATACCTCGCCTGCCTGAAAAGCGAAGGCGAATACCCGGAGCCGGATATTTCCCGCGTGGTGGAAGAGGCCCATAAGAGCGCGCTGTAAATTAAACTAGCTGTATGCTGGAAGCGCTGTCCGAGGGACCTGTAATAATGCCCTTGTGCTGCAGCTGAAACGTTTGAGCGGCTTTTCCGATAAACTGAACGAAAATGGCAGACGGACAGAAACGCCCGCTATTCATTGGTTAATGTGAATCCCAAACGTTAAAAAGGCGTTACCAAGATTTCCGGGGAAACAAATAAACAAGCTCCTCCCGTAGGCGTACGCTGCGGTACGCCTTGCTTTAGAATTGGTACGTGATGAGGCGTGCCTAATCGTAGGAGTCTGCTTCTTTCTCCGCTTCCTCCCGGGAACAGCCGGTTTCTTCCATCAGTTCGGTGATATATCTGTCTCTGAGTTCTTCGTAAGCTCTCTCCCTGAGTTCCTCATCCGATGCCGGCATAGGTCTCACCCCCGTTGATTCCTTTATAAGCGATATTGCCGGCAAAGTCAACCGGCCGCAGCCCTGACTATCCCTGCTGAAGCCTGCCAAGCGCCAATTTGCAGTTGTACAATTATCCGGAATTCATTATAATGCAGTTAATATGGATATTAAGCGAGCCGGAATTTACAGCAATCCCGAAAAAGACAGCGATTTTACGGGCGCGATTGAGCTCGCGCGGCTGCTGCGCGCGCGCGGCGCGGCGGTGTCGTTCGATGCGGACGGCATGCCGCCCGGCGAAACCGACGTGATGGACCCGGCGCAAATCGACATACTGTTTGTGCTGGGCGGAGACGGCACGCTGCTCAAGGCGGCGGAGCGGAGCTGCCCGTTCGGCGTGCCCATGCTGGGCATCAACCTGGGCCATCTCGGCTTTCTGACCGAGGTGAAAAAGGACAGCATCAAAGAAGCCGTGGAAACGGTATGCGCGGGCAGCTACTACATCGAGGAGCGGCTGATGCTGCATTTCGCCATCTGCAAAGACGGCGAGCCGCGCCTGGAAGGGGACGCGCTCAACGACGTTGTGGTTTTGAAAAAAGCGACGGCGCGCATGATCAATGTCGAGCTGGCCGTCAACGGCGCGCTGGCGGACAAGGCCGCGTGCGACGGCATGCTGGTGGCGACGCCCACCGGCTCCACCAGCTATTCGCTGTCCGCGGGCGGCCCCATCGTCAGCCCGCATGTGGCGTGCATGATCGCAACGCCCATCTGCGCCCATTCGCTGCATTCCCGCTCCATCGTGGTATCGCCGGACGACGAGGTGGTCATGAAGCCGTACGCGCCGGGCGGGGCGGTGCTTGCCGCGGACGGCATCGTGAAAAGCGAGTTTCAGGACGGCGAAGAAGTGCACGTCAGCAAGTCCAAATACGTAGCTCGGTTCATACGCTTTCATAAGGATTATTTTTATCCCTTGTTGCGCTCCAAGTTTCTCAGCTGGGATAGATTTGTATAAGAGGTGTTGGGATGAAGCAGGGAAGACAGAGCATGATACTTGAGCTGATTGAGAACCATGATGTGGAAACGCAGGAAGAGCTGTTGGCGCTGCTCCGTGAAAAGGGGTATGAAGTGACGCAGGCCACCATTTCGCGCGACATCAAGGAACTCAAGCTGGTCAAGGTGCAGACGGAAAGCGGTACGTATAAGTACGCGCTGTCCGGTAAAGAGCCTCAGGGGCGGCTGGACGTGTTCCGGCGCGTTTTCCGCGATACCGTGGTGTCGGTGGAGGCCGCCGCTTCGCTGGTTGTGGTGCGCACGATGTCGGGAAGCGCCAACGCCGCGGCCGAGGCCATCGACGTGATGAACCTGCCCGACGTGGCGGGCACTTTGGCAGGCGACAATACCATTTTCGTGGCCGTCAGGGAGGAAGGGCGCCAGCAGAACGTGGTGGAAGCCCTGTCCCGCATGCTTCGGTCCAAATAGCACTCCGGAATTATCGACATGCTGAATCGACTGATCATCAGGAACATCGCGCTGATCGACTTTCTTGAGGTGGATTTCGCGGACGGTTTAAACGTGCTGTCCGGCGAGACGGGCGCGGGCAAATCCATCATTATCGATTCCGTCAACCTGGTGCTGGGCGAGCGCGCCGACCGCGACATGATCCGCACGGGCGCAGCGTCCGCCGCCGTGGAGGCGTGGTTCAGCGACGCCCGCGGCGTGGAGGACATACTCGAAGAACAGCAGATAGAATACAACGGCGAGCTGGTGCTGTCCCGCGAGCTCAGCGCGTCGGGCCGCAACGTGTGCCGCGTGAACGGCACGCTGGTCACGCTGGGCGTGCTGAAGGCCATCAGCGACAGGCTGGTGGATGTGCACGGCCAGCACGAGCACCAGTCGCTGCTGGACGAAAAAAACCACATCGCGGTGCTGGACAGCTTCGACGACGCCATCGGGCAGACCGCCGCCGAAGTCCGGCAGGCTTATACCGACTATCATGAAGCGCTCAGGCGCTTAAAGTCGCTGTTTGGCAGCGAGGGCGAGCGCGAGCGGCGTATCGACATACTGAAATTCCAGATCAACGAATTGAAACAGGCGAACATAACCGAAGGCGAGGAGGAAGAGCTGCAAGTCCAGCGCGCGCGGCTGCACAACGCCGAGCGCATTATGGAAGCGCTGTCCGCCGCCTATGCGGCGCTGTACGACGCGGAGCCGATGAATGTATTGTCGGCGCTGCGCGACGTGAGCCGCCGCCTTTCCGGCCTTTCGGACGTGGACGAGCGTTACGGGCAGCTCGCGGCCAGCGTGGACGAGGCGTATTACGCGCTGGAGGAAGTGGCGGATTCGGTGCGCGATGACATGGATTCGGCGCTGTTCGACCCGGACGCGCTGGAGCGCATCGAAGACCGGCTGGCGCTGATCGCATCGCTGCGCCGCAAATACGGCGACCCGCTGGTGACGGGGGAGTTCCTGCGCGGGCTGGAAAGGGAGCTGGAGGAGCTTGTCAATAGCGAAGAATTGCAAAACGAGCTCAATGAGAAGGCGCAGGCGCTGCGCGAAACGCTGTATGAGCGCTGCGTGCGGCTCTCCGAACTGCGGCGCGCGGCGGCAAAGCGGTTTGAAACGCTGGTGTTGCAGCAGCTTCATGACCTCGGCATGCAGAGTGCGCAATTTGAAGTGCGTTTCTCGGACATACCGGGCATCGAAAACGCCGCATTTACGGCGAACGGCTTTGATACGGTGGAGTTTTACATATCGACCAACCGCGGCGAGCCCGTGAAGCCCCTCCGCAAGGTGGCGTCGGGCGGCGAGGTGTCGCGCATCATGCTGGCGCTGAAAACCGTCGCGGCGGACAGGGGCGGCATACCCACCATGATATTCGACGAGATCGACACCGGCATCAGCGGCCGCATCGCGCAGGTGGTGGCCGAAAAGCTCGCCGTGATATCGCGCGCCCGCCAGGTGGTGTGCGTCACGCACCTGCCTCAGATCGCGAGCATGGCGGACAATCACTTCCTGATTGAAAAATCCAGCGACGAAAACGCTACCCATACGCGGCTTTCGGCGCTGGCCGGCGAAGCCAGAACGCAGGAGATCGCGCGGCTGGCGGGCGGCGGCAGCGGCGCGTCGCTTGCACACGCGGCGGAGATGCTGCAGCGCGCTTCAGAGTTCAAATCGTCAATTTAAGCAAAAGCTTACGGATATTTCATCGCATAATTAACAGCGCCTCTTGTGCCACTAAGCTATTATCGCGTGTCGCAAAGAGGTGTTTTTTTGAAGAAGATAATAAGGCTACTGGGAATTCTGTTTGTATTTGCGCTGTGCGCCGTCTACTTCCTTCCCGCGGTGCAGAGCTACGCCAATATTCCGGGCGAGATATATGTAGAAAGAGGGGTCGCCAAAACCATCGACCTCGGGCTGCCGGTGGAGGCGGAGGTGGACTCCACAGGCGTCGTCAGCCTGGGCGGCGAGACGCTGGCCGAAGCGACGGGTATGCAGCGCCCGCTGGTGATACAGCCGGTCAAAAACGGCGACGCGGTCATCGAGCTGAAGCTGCTGGGCGTGCCGATTAAAAAGGTGAAGGTCAACGTCACCGAGGAGCGCGTGGTGATCCCGGGCGGGCAGAGCATCGGCGTCACGCTGTTCACCCGCGGGGCGCTGGTGGTGGGCATCACCGGCATTGAGCTGGAAAACGGCACCATCGTCAACCCGGCTCGCGAAGCGGGCATGCTGCCCGGCGACGTGATCGTGCGCATCAACGGGCAGGAGGTGAGCAGCGCGGCGGATGTGACCAAAATCGTGAACGAATCCGAGGGGGCGCTGGAGATCACCGTCGAGCGGGACGGCAGGACGCTGAACCTTAACATCGAGCCGGTGCGCGATTATGCCGACGGCAAGCTGCGCTTAGGGATTTGGGTGCGGGACGACACCGCGGGCGTGGGCACGCTGACGTTTATCGACCCCAACACCCGGTGGTTCGCCGGCCTGGGCCACGCCATCACCGACATCGACACCGGCCATGTGCTCTCGGTGCGCAAGGGGGAGATCTATTTCTCCGAGATCATCCAGATCAACAAGGGCGAAAGCGGCATACCGGGCGAAATCCAGGGTTTTTTCTCCAGCGCGTCGGGCAGCATTGGTCGCATCATCAAGAACACCGAATACGGCATTTACGGCGTGCTGATGAGCGGTGTGGATCTCTCCCGGTTCCAGAAACCCATACCTGTGGCCCGCCGCGAGGAGATCAGGCTGGGCCCGGCCATGATATATTCCACCATCGACCACCGCGGCGTGCGGCCGTTCAGCTGCGAGATCGTCAAGCTCTCCGAGCAGAGCATCCCCGGCCAGAAGGGCATGGTCATCCACATCACCGACCCGGAGCTTTTGAGCAGGACGGGCGGCATCGTGCAGGGCATGAGCGGCAGCCCCATCGTGCAGGACGGCAAGCTGGTGGGCGCAGTGACGCATGTGTTCGTCAACAACCCGACCAAGGGCTACGGCCTGTATGCGGACTGGATGCTGCAGCAGATCGACAGCTCAGACAAAACAATCAAATGATGTCGAATTTTGTCGTATCCCGATATTTTTTGAATATTATGCTCAAGCGAAAAGGGTTTATTATGCATTTGTTGAATAATCTTAATGTCTATAATGCATATT
>JAAXZP010000267.1 GCA_012719815.1 Christensenellaceae bacterium | reverse complement strand
GGCACATAGATGGCCTGCACCGACGTGATGGAGCCGCTCTTGGTGGACGTGATGCGCTCCTGCAGCGCGCCCAGCTCATTGGCCAGCGTGGGCTGATAGCCCACGGCGGACGGAATTCGGCCCAGCAACGCCGACACTTCGGAGCCCGCCTGAATGAAGCGATATATGTTGTCGATGAACAGCAGCACGTCCTGGTGCTCTTCGTCGCGCAGGTACTCTGCCAGCGTCAGCCCGGTCAGCGCCACGCGCATGCGCGAGCCCGGCGGCTCGTTCATCTGCCCGAAAGCGAGGCACGCCTTCTCGATAACGCCGGATTCGCTCATCTCCTCGATCAGTTCATGACCCTCGCGACTCCTCTCACCCACGCCGCAGAACACGGAATAACCGCCGTGCTCCGTTGCGATATTGCGGATGAGCTCCATGATGAGCACCGTCTTGCCCACGCCAGCGCCGCCGAACAGGCCGATTTTGCCGCCCTTGGCGTACGGCGCCAGCAGGTCGATCACCTTGATGCCCGTTTCAAACAGCTCGGTCGCCGGGTTCTGGTCCGCGAACTTGGGCGGCTTGCGGTGGATGGGCAGCCGCGTTTCCGCGTTGATGGGGCCTTTGCCGTCGATGGGTTGGCCGATGACGTTCATCACGCGGCCCAGCGTCTGCTGGCCCACCGGTATTCTGATGACGTCGCCGGTGTTGATGACGGGAAGGCCGCAGTACAGCCCTTCGGTGGCGTGCAGCGCAATGCAGCGGACGGTGTCGTCGCCGATGTGCATCTCCACTTCCAGCCACACCTCGCGGTCGCCCAGCTTGATGACCAGCGCGTTATATATCGCGGGGAGGTTGCCGTCGTAAAACTTTACGTCCAGCACCGGCCCCATGATGCGTATCAATTCGCCCTTGTTGACGATTCTGTAGTCTTCCATAGCGTTCTCCTCTATTTCATGGCGTCCAGCGCGGCGATAATTTCGGATATCTCGTTGGTGATCGCGTACTGCCGCGCCTGGTTGTACTGCCGCGTCAGGTCGGCGATCATGTCTTCGGCGTTCTTTGTCGCGTTCTCCATCGCGGTCATGCGCGCGCTGTGCTCGCTCGCATACGACTGGACAAGGCACCCGTACACCAGGCCCACGATATACTGAGGCACCAGTATATCGAACACCTCTTTGGGCGACGGATGGTAATAAAGCTCGCCGGAATACTGCGTTTCCGCGCTGATGTCCTTAAAGTTGGACATGGACACGGGCAAAAGCTTCAGCAGCCGCGGCTCCTGCCGGATGGCCGAAATAAATTTGGTGTACACCACGTACACCTCGTCCATGATGCCATTCTCATACAGCTCCAGAATATCGCGGGTGATGTTGCGCGCGTTGTAAAGCGACGGGTTCTGAGAGACATGCAGGAACTCCACGTCCACCATGAAGCCCCGGCGTTCAAAAAACGCCCGCGCCTCCTGCCCGATTGTCAGTATGTAACGCTCTTTGCTCTTTTGCATGGCCGAGAGCGCAAAGTTCAGCACGTTGTGGTTGTAGCCGCCGCACATGCCCTTGTCAGCTGCGATCACCACGTAGGCCGCGCGCCCGCCTTCGCTCTCCCCGAAATACGGGTGGCTGAGGTCGCGCGTGTGCGTCAGTATGTCCTTAAGCGCAGACTGCACCCGCTCGAAATGCACGCGGTTGTTCTCGTAGCGCACGATGGCCTTTCTCATCTTGGACGTGGAGATGAGATGCATTGCCCGCGTGATCTGCTGCATCTCGGCGATAGCATGGATGCTGTGCTTGATGTCGCCCATCGTGGCCATATCAGTCTGCTTCCTCCGGCTTCAGCTTGATGCCGTTCTGCTGACAGAATATCGGTATAAAGGCCTCCGCCGCCGCCCGCAGGCTAATGATGGATTCGTCGGACAAGTCTCCGGTCTTTTCGATCTGCAGGCGCACGCCGGGGTAGTTGGTGTCCACGTAATCGAGATAGCGCTTTCCGAACTCCCGCACGTAGTTGAACGGGATCTTCATCAGATACTTGTTGACCGCAATATACAGCAGCATGACCTGGCTCGCCATCGGATACGGCGAATACTGCGGCTGCTTCAAAGTCTCGGTCAGCCGCGCGCCCTGGTCCAACGTCTCCCTCGTATTTTTATCGAGGTCGGACGCGAACTGCGCGAACACCGCCAGCTCGCGGTACTGCGCGAGGTCAAGCCGCAGGCGGCCCGCCACCTTGCGCATCGCCTTGATCTGAGCGCTGCCACCCACGCGCGACACCGAAAGGCCCACGTTGACAGCCGGCCGGATGCCCGCGTTAAACAGCTCCGTTTCCAGGAATATCTGCCCGTCCGTGATGGAAATCACGTTGGTAGGTATGTATGCCGAAATATCGCCCGCCATCGTCTCGATGATGGGCAGAGCCGTCATGGAACCGCCGCCCAGTTCCTTGCTCAAATGCGCGGCGCGCTCCAAAAGGCGCGAATGCAGATAGAACACGTCGCCCGGATACGCTTCGCGGCCCGGCGGACGGCGCAGCAGCAGCGACATGGTGCGGTAAGCCACGGCATGCTTGGAAAGGTCGTCGTATACGATCAGCACGTCCTTTCCGTTGTACATGAACTCTTCCGCAATCGCGCAGCCCGCATACGGCGCAATGTACTGCATGGACGGCGCGTCGCTGCTCGTGGATGCCACCACGATGGTATACTCCATCGCGCCTTCTTCCTCCAGCGTCCTGATGATGGACGCGATGGTGGAAGCCTTCTGACCGATGGCCACGTACACGCAGTAGACGTTCTTACCCTTCTGGTTGAGTATGGTATCCACGGCGATGGCCGTCTTGCCTGTCTGACGGTCGCCGATAATGAGCTCCCTTTGGCCCTTGCCGATGGGCACCATGCTGTCGATGGCGATAATACCCGTCTCCAGCGGTTCCTTGACGCCCTGGCGGTCGAATATCGCGGGCGCTTCCGACTCGATGGGGCGGTATTTGTCGGCAAACACCTTGCCCTTGCCGTCCATCGGCACGCCCAGCGGGTTCACAACGCGGCCCAGCAACCCTTCGCCCACGGGCACCTGCACCACAGAGCCGGTATTGCGGACCAGGGAACCTTCGGAAACTTCCGTCCCGTTGTTTAGCAGCACCGCGCCGATGTTTTCCTTGGAGAGGTTCATCACGATGCCGAAGGCGTTGTTCTCAAACTCCAGCAGTTCGCCGTATTTGGAGTGCTCCAGCCCCCGGACGATGACGATACCGTCGCCCGAAGAGACAACGGTGCCCACTTCGGAAACGTCAAAGTCGCCCGAGTATTCCTGGATGCGCTCCTTGGTAAACTTGCCGAATTCCTCCGTATCGATGTCCAGCGAGAAGTCCTCTTCTTCCTCCAGCGCTTCCTTCTTGTACGGGGAATCCGCGTCCATAATGAAATTCTTTATTTTGTTGAGGTGCGCACGCACGCTTTGATCATACACCTTGTTGCCGAGCACCACCACAAAACCGCCCAGCAGCCCGGGTACCACTTCCAGCGTAAAGCTGATCTCCTCACCCACCAGCGCTTCAAAACGCTTTTTAATTGATTGTATTGTCAGCTCGTCCAGCTTTACCGCTGATTTCAGTTTCCCCTGGATAGCCAAGTTATCCCACCTTCTCAAAGAACTCGTCGATGATCTTGCGGTTGTCCTCCAACGAAATCTCACGCGCCAAGACCTTCTCCGCAATCTGGATGCTCATCTCGGCAATTTCAGCACGCATATCCAGCCGCGCCTGCGCTTTCTCCGCTTCAATTTCGCGTTTGGCGCGCAGCACCATTTCCCGAGCGTATTCCTTAGCGTTGTCCACAATTTCGCGCGCATGTTCACGTGCCAGCTCGTTGCTCTTGGTGATGATCGCCGCCGCCTCGTTGTGCGCGTCGGCCATCATCCTCTCATACTCTTCCTTCTGCCGCATCAGCTGCTTCTCGCGCTCTTCCAGCTCATCAACTTTGTTTGCGAACTCGTTTTCACGGTTCTTCATGAATTTCAAAACCGGCTTATAGATCAAAAGGCGCAGCAGAATAAACAGAATAATCACGTTGAGCACGTGTATGGCAATATTCACAGGATCTATTTCCAGCATGGTCGCACCTCACTTCTCTGCTAAAATACCACCCCCGCCAAACTGTCAGAACTTGCCCAGCATCAGTATGGCGATAACGAATCCGTAAATAGCCGTCGTCTCGGCAAACGCGAGACCGATCAGCAGCAGCGAGTTGATCTTGCCGCTCGCCTCCGGCTGGCGCGCTATGGCATCCGCCGCCTTACCGGTGGCAATGCCCATGCCGATGCCGGCGCCCAGGCCGGTCAGAGTGGCAATTCCCACGCCGATCGCTATTAACGCAGCTCCCATGTTAAATACCTCCAATAAAATATATAATGTTCGTTGCTATCTTTTGGCCCCGTATGCCACCGTCTCCTCCATGAAGGACATCGTCAGCACGAGGAATATATAAGTCTGAATCCCCACGTGGAACAGGTTGAAATAGATGGACAGCACCGCCGGGATACCGATAGAAAGGTACACCACGCCGTAAAGCAGGTTCATCACCACCATGCCCGCAAACATGTTGCCGAAAAGACGGAACGACAGCGACACCGGTATCACCGCATGCGTCACCACATTGATGGGCAGCATGAAAGCCTTGGGCTTTATGAACCACTTCAGCCGGCCCAAAAAGCCGGTATAGTAGAAGCCGAACGCATTGATCAGCACAAACGACATCAGGGATAAAGCGATGGTGAAATTGATGTCCGTCGCCGGCGGCCGGAAACCGAACAACTCGATTAAGCTGGTGGAGACGATCACCAGCGCCACCGTGAATATGTAGGCGGCAAATGCAGAGCCGCGCTTGCCCAGCTGGGAATCAGTGAATTTCTCGCAGGTACTCACCACAATTTCCAGCACGTTCTGGATGCCTCTGGGCACCGTTTTGAAACGGGGAATCACAAACAGGCGTATGATAACGGCCGCTATGATGAGGATAAGCATGACAACCCAGGTGTAAAGCAGCGTCTCACTGACCTGAAACCCAAACAGATACACCTTCGGCGGCATCACCGTGATCTCTTCCGCCTTGAACGCCATCCCTGTCCACATTTGTTTAACCATTGCTGCCGTCCTTTCCGTCCGCATTGCAGCCGGCTGCTTTTTTCTGCGGCGCTTTGTGAAGCAACATGATTACCAGCGCTGCGATGATTCCTGCCAGCATGCCGCCCGCCGCATAAAGGAGGTGCGTCAGCGAGACTTTTGCAATCAGCACAAGTACCAGCACGATCAGTGCGATTTTCAGGAGCAGCAGTAGCGCGCCCAGCAGCTTGGATGATAGCTTTGCGCCCAGTATCATCCGGCCCAGGTATTTTAGGGCGAGCACCTGCAACACCCCGATGGCCAAGCCGACAATCAGCCCCCACATAACCTAATAATTCTAATCAATATGCTTCAAAAATGCAAGCCGTCTGGTTCCCGAATACGTCCTGCAGATCGCGGGAACCTTCCAAATAGTCTTCAAACAGGCTTGCTCCCTGGTGCGCCATGCGCGCCAGCTCGCTCACCGGCATCCGCACCGCGCCGCCTGCAAGGTTGTTCCACGAAGCAAGAGGGTCGGAAATGCTGGCATGGTCCAGCAGCGCCTGTGCGCCGAAAGTCTCCAGCAGCGCTTTTGCGTCCACCACGCGCGCCATGCCGTGCGGAGCGCCGTTCCTGTCGTCCGGCAGGTAGTATTTGACCCGCTTGAAGCCGTTCTGGAACAGCCACGCGAGCAGGCCGCCCACCGACGCCTCGTCCAGGTATACCGTCTCGATTACATCTACCGTGCCGTCCTTCACGTAGTAGAGCATGTAGGCGGAAGCAGCGTCGTCCTCTATCAGCACCGCGGCCTTGCCCCCGTCCACCGCCAGTTCGTCCCGCCGCCATTTCCATTCGCGCGGCCCCCGTACCACATACCCGTCGTAATGGCGCATCATCTTCTGGTACAGCGGCATCAACAGCGAAGCGTCGTTTGTCTCCAGCACATCCGCGCGCCGGTTGAACGGTTCCGCCGCCGTGATATCGTGTTTGCGCACATACGAATAGGTTCCCCAGCCCAGCCGCTCATAAAACGCGTGCTGGAACGGGTACAGGTGCGTCAGCAGTATCCCGCGCTGCCTCATCAGCGCCAGGGATTCGCGCAGCAGCGTGCGCATCAGCCCCTCGCCGCGCCGCGATCTGTCCGTAGCGGCCCCCGCGATAAAAGCGGACTTGAGCGACCGCTTCTGGACGCTGATCGTGTAGGGGATCATATGCAGCACGGAAACCAGGCCGTTATCGAACAGGCCCAGCGACTGGCCCGGCAGCACCTTGTTCTCAAAGTACCAGTCAACATACGCGTCGGTATCGTCAAACGAGCTCTTCCACAGCGCCTTGGCGGCAGGGATATCCTCTGATGTCAGCAATCTGATGTCCATCACTGTGCCCTCGTACAGGTGTATTTTTCCACGAAGAACGCCGGATGATAGGAGAGCTTCGCTTTTCTCAGCCCTTCAATCCCCATATCCTCCTCGCGGTTAATATATTTAACGTCGCTGAATTCGTGACGGGCGAATTCCCTGTTGATAAGCGGATACGCCCCCCTGAGGTTCGGGTTGGCTTTCTCGACATGGATAATCGCCATGTCGCCGAATTTCTCGCCGATGGAGAAGCCCTCTAGCTTGCCGTCCACGAAAAGCAGGCCGCATTTGAGGCCCAGCGGTTCCAGGTTGCGCAGCGCCTCTTCGGTGGCCCACCTCTCGTTTCGGATGCTCTGCGTGAGGCCGCCCTTGCTTTCCAGCCAGGCGTCGTACAGCGCCATGCACAGGTCGTAATCGTCCGGCGTATAGCGCCGGTATTCAAAGCTGTGCTCTTCGAGCAGCCTGTTGATGTGGTTGCGCTTGGCGTGATACTTTTTGCCTTCCAGCTTAATGAGGTCCTGCGCGTTGTAGACGTACTCAAAGTTGGCGCGGTCCGGCACCATCACATAGCGGCCCGGGCAGTCCCGCTCGATACGTTCCTTGAGCGGCACCGTGACGCCCTTCATTAAAAACGGTTCGCCGCGGCTCTCAAGGAACTCCTCGCACCGAAGCATCGGCTCCAAAATGCTGGTGTCGCAGTTGCCCAGCAGCGGTGGCAGTACAAACGAAATATCCTTGGTGGAAAGGTGCAAATACATGGCCAGATCATCGGTTGCCATCCGGATGTTCATGCCCCTGCGCCAGATGAATATGTTTGCGAACGAAGCCTCCAGGTTGTGATATCCGTGACACTTCGTGTATTTCTCGAACCGGCTCTTATCCTCCAGTTTTATTTCCTCAAATTTCAGCATGCAATCTCCTCTGGGTGTTAATTATCCTATTATATACCTTTTGTCCCTTTTTTCAACTCGATTCGCACTTCAATTTCAATTGTCTATCCATTTATAGAACGAACAAACGGGCTGGCCGCCCATACCCTTTGCCTGACTCCGTTTTTACTGCCTCCCAATAAAAGCAAAAGCGCTCCGAAGAGCGCCGCTGCACCAACAGAACGCTGCCTTTTCCATTGTCTTTTTTTAATCTTCCAGGAGATCGCCGTCGGGCGTTATCACCGTCACCTGCCACGGTATCATCTTGCCGCTCTGGATCAGCGCCTGCCGCACGGCGTACTCCAGCCCGCCGCAGCACGGCACGCTCATCCGCACCACGTCCACGCTCCTTATGTCGTTGTGCTTCAAGATTTCCGTCAGTTTCTCGGTGTAGTCCACCATATCCAGCTTGGGGCAGCCGATCAGCGTTACTTTGCCCTTCATGAACCGGCTGTGCATATTCGCATAGGCGTATGCCGTGCAGTCCGCCGCGACCAGCAGCTTCGCGCCATCGAAGAACGGCGCGTTCACCGGCACCAGCTTGATCTGGCACGGCCACTGGCGCAGCTCGGAAGCCGCTGCCGGCACCGTTTCAGCCTGTGCCATCTGTGCGGGCCTCTGGGCAAACGACATGGCCCGCGCGGACGGGCAGCCGCCGCCGTGTCCAATCGCCGCCGCTTTCTTCGCCGCCAGGTGCTTTTCCACCGCCGCTTCGTCAAATTCCGCCGCCTCGCGCTGCTCGATGGAAATCGCGCCCGTCGGGCATTCGGGCAGGCACGCGCCCAAACCGTCGCAGTACGATTCCGATATCAGCCGCGCTTTGCCGTCTATTATCTGCAGTGCGCCCTCATGGCAGGCTTCCACGCACAGCCCGCAGCCGTTGCATTTTTCTTCATCTATCCGAATAATATCTCTCTTCATCATCAATTCCTCCTTGTTTTGTTGTCATGATTATAGTATACTATCGCCGAACAATCTGTTGCTTTTGCAACAATATGGAGTACATATGAACTGCCAGCAGATTTACGACAAGCATATATCGCTTTTTGAAGGCATCCGCTGTCCGGAGCTGGAATCCATGCTCACCTGCCTGGGCGCGAAGATTTCGGTGTACAAAAAAGGCGATTTTATGCTGACTGCGGGCAGCCCGCTGCGCCATATCGGCGCCATGTTGTCCGGCCATGCGGTGGTCAGCCGCGACGATATACTGGGCAACCGCACTGTGCTCACCGTGCTGTCGCCGCCGCAGCTTTTTGCGGAGTCGCTGGTGTGCGCAGGCATTACAACCAGTCCGGTCAATGTAGAGGCCGTGACGGACGCGGAAGTGCTGCTGATCGCCTTCGACAAAATCGTCAGCACCTGCCCGTCCTGCTGCGGCCATCACAACATGCTGATCAAGAACATGCTGCGGGCGGTCGCACGCAAAAACCTGGAGATGAGCGAGAAGTTGGACCACATCTCCCGCAAGACTACGCGGCAGAAAATCGCCTCCTTCCTGCTGAGCCAGGCAGCGAAGGCGGGCAGCAGCCGTTTCGACATTGCGCTGGACCGGCAGGCGCTTGCGGACTACCTGTGCGTCAACCGCAGCGCGCTCTCCCGCGAGCTTTCGGCCTTAAGCGGTCTGGGTTTGCTGGACTATCACCGCAGCTCGTTTGTCATCCGCGATACGGAAGCGCTGCAGGCCCTGCTGGAGAGCGAGTAACCGCTGTTTGATTGCAGCCAAACATACGGAAAGGATAATAAGCACATGACAGGAAGCGGCGTCACATACGCTCAAGGGTTTACCGCCGCCGGAGTGGCATGCGGTATCAAAAAAAAGGGAGGGCTGGACCTCGCGGTCGTCAAATGCGACGTGCGGGCCCGGGCCGCGGGCATATTTACCCGCAATATCGTCAAGGGGCACTCGCTAAGGCTTGCCCGGAAAAACGTCCGCAACGGGTATGCCCAACTGGTCGTGATTAACTCGGGCTGCGCCAACGCCTGTCTCGGGCCGCGGGGCGACGCGGACGCGCTGGAGATGGCGCGGCTTGCGGCAAACCGTTTCGGCGTGCGCCAGGGCGACGTGCTCCCGGGCTCCACCGGTGTCATCGGGGTTCCGCTGCCGCTGGATAAAATCGCGGCAGGCCTTGATGAGGCGATACTCAGCCGGTCGGGCGGTGCGGACGCCGCGCGCGCCATCATGACCACCGACACCGTGCCCAAGGAGGCGCAGGCCGACGTGACAATCGGCGGGCGGACGGTGCGCATCGGCGGCATGGCCAAAGGTTCCGGCATGATCCACCCCAACATGGCGACCCTGATATCGGTACTCACCACCGACGCGGCCATCTCCGTGTCCGCGTTGCGGCAGGCGCTTCGGGAAGCGGCGGCGGTATCGTACAACCGCATTTCGGTGGACGGCGACACCAGCGTGTGCGACAAGGTGCTGATACTGGCTTCCGGCCTTGCGGGCAACGACGTCATCGAGCCGGGCACTGAAGAATACGCCCGGTTCACTGCGGCGCTCAAAGACGTATGCATACGGCTCGCCAAAATGCTTGCCGCGGACGGCGAGGGCGCGACCAAGCTGCTGACCATACAGGTGAAAAACGCCCGCTCCGCAAGGGACGCGCACCTGATCGCGAGCGCTATCGCCAAATCGCCGCTGTGCAAAACCGCGGCTTTCGGCAACGACGCCAACTGGGGCCGCCTGCTGACCGCGGCGGGCTATTCCGGCGCGCGCTTCAATCCGGAAAAGGTGGACATCTGGATAGGCAGCGTGAAGGTATGCGAGAACGGCGGCGGGCTGCCTTTCGACGAGGAAGCCGCGCTGCGCGAGCTGAAACAGCGCGAGGTGACATACACGCTGGACTTCGCGGACGGCACCGCGTCGGACACCATGTGGACGTGCGACTTCTCGCTGGACTATGTGAAGATCAACGCGGACTACCGCACCTGAAAACACAACTGCAAAAAAAGGGGCCTCATGCTGTCTTGCATGGGAGCCCCTTCGAGTTTCCCCCGACCCCTTTCCACCCTCTGTATACCCTTTACATCAGCCGCCCTATTGCCGGTTAGCGAGGCTGGCCACGGCATTCACCAGCGCGTCCACGTCGTCCGCCGTATTGTACACGCCGAGCGATGCGCGCACGGCGCTGGCGAGGCCATAGTGCCGCAGCGTGGGCTGCGCACAGTGGTGACCCGAACGTATCGCGATGCCCTGAGCATCCAGCCGCTGCGCGACGCGTTCCGGCTCCATTCCGTCCACCAGGAACGTCACAACGCCCGCTTTTTCCCGTGGCATGCCGATCAGCCGTACCCCGCGGATGCGCGACAGCCCTTCCACCATGCGCTGCGTCAGTTCCTGCTCGTGCCTGCGGATACGCTCCAGTCCGATGCTGCGCAGGTAATCCGCCGCCGCGCCCAGGCCCACCGCATCTGCGATGCTGCCGGTGCCCGCCTCAAACTTCTCGGGGCTTTTTTGAAAGCGCGTATATTCAAAGGTCACGCTGTCGATCATGCCGCCGCCGCCCTGGTATGGCGGCATCGCCTCCAGCAGCTCTTTCTTGGCGTACAGCACGCCGATACCCGTCGGGCCGTACATCTTGTGCCCGGACAGCACGTAAAAGTCCGCGTCCATCGCCTTGACGTCCACCGGCAGGTGCGCGGCGGACTGCGCGCCGTCCACCAGCGCCAGAGCGCCGTAGCGGTGCGCGGTGGCGCACATCAGCCGCACGGGGTTGATCGTACCCAGCACGTTGGACACGTGCGTGAACGCCGCAATGCGGGTGCGGGGCGTGAACAGCCGTTCAAACGCGGCCAGGTCCACATCGCCGCTATTCAGGATGGGCGCGACGCGGAGCACCGCGCCGGTCATCTGCGCCAGCAGCTGCCACGGCACGATGTTGGAGTGATGCTCCATTTCCGACAGTATGATCTCGTCGCCCTCCCTTATGTGCGCCCCGCCCCAGCTCGCGGCCACCAGGTTAATGGCCTCGGTTGCACCGCGCACAAACACCACTTCGCTGCGGTCAGTCGCGCCGATCAGCGCGCCCACTTTCGCGCGGGCTTCCTCATACGCCGCCGTGGCCTCGCGCGCCAGCGTATGCGCGCCGCGGTGCACGTTGGAGTTGCAGCGGCTGTAATAATCGGCCAGCGCGTCCATGACGCACTTGGGCTTCTGCGTGGTGGCGGCGTTGTCCAGCCACACCAGCGGGTGTCCGTTTACCCGCCGGGCCAGTATCGGGAAATCGCTCCGGATATCCGCCGAAGCCTGCCGCTTTTCGAAGTAGTACCAGGGCTCGGCGTATATTTCCTCCACCGGCACCGGTATGCCGCACGGCCTCGCGCCGGGCTCGACATAAGCCATGCATTCCGGCACGGGACGCGCCCAGTATACGTTCTGGAGGATATCGCGCAGCGGTGTGCCCTCCGGATATTGGCGATACTCACCGGTAATCATGGTAGCTGCCCACCTCGACATTCTCGAGCACACCCAGCGCGTCGCTGGCAAGCACCGCGACGGAGAAGTACAGGCTTAAGATGTACGAGGCGATACCCCGATTGTCGATTCCGGCCAGCCGCATCGATAAGCTGGGGATGTCGGTTTCGTCGGGGATGCCGGGCTGGTGCAGGCCGATCACGCCCTGCTCCGCTTCGCCGACGCGCATCAGCAGTATGTTGGTGCGGCCCCCGCAGCGGCGCGGGTTCATGTGGCAGCCCACCATCAGCTTGTCGCACGGCACAAGCGGCACGCCGCGCCATGTGATGAACGGCGCGCCCATGATGTGCACCGCCACCGGCGGCACGCCGCGCTTGGTGCATTCGCGGCCGAACGCCGCGATGGCTTTCGGGTGCGCAAGGAAAAACGCCGGCTTCTTCCATACCAGCGCCAGCAGCTCATCCAAATCGTCCGGCGTAGGCGCGCCCTTGCGCGTGCTCACCCGCATATCCGGCGCTGCCACGTGGAGCAGGCCGAACTCCGGGTTGTTAATCATCTCCCATTCCTGCCGTTCGCGCATGGCCTCGATGGTGAGGCGCACCTGTTCGTCTTTCTGGTTGTAGGGGCAGTTGAATATGTCTGTTACGTTGGTGTTCAGGCGCAGTATTGTCTGCACCACGCTCAGCATGTATTCATCGGGCTGTGCTTAGTAGTCCGGATACGTTTCCGTTATCCATTCCTCGTCGATGGGCGTGTGCTTGGATTCGATCAGCTTTTCGCCGTAATCGTTGACCGGCTCGTTCGCATCCAGCATCCGCTTGATGCGGTTTACCCGGTATATTCCGGCCTGCACCGGCACCCAGGGCAAAAAGTCAAGAAACCAGCGCGGCGTGATGCTCTCCATCATGGGCCGCGTTTTGGTGGTGTCCGACAGCCGCCGTGCTGCCAATGGATGCAGGCTCATATGTGTAATGCCGTTATTGTCTGTCTGGTTCATCATCTTACACCCGCTTCTGATATATATGTGATAGCCCATAAGGGTTCTTCTGTATGATATGTGTGCGGCGCAAGGCTTGTGACGCGCGATACGAACGAATACCGCACCGCAACAAAAAACACCGGACCGCTTCCCCTATCAGGGCAGCGGTTCCGGCGCTTAGAGCTTCGTGCTTATACAAGCGTTATTTCAGTTTGACCGTCTCTGACGCAAAAACCACGATATTGCCGTTGGAATCCCACAGCACGTTTTTGCCTTCCGGCTTGATGTTCTCGAACCTGGTGCCGTATTTTTCGTATACTTTCTCAGGCTGCGTGCCGTAAAGCCGGGGCGAGAAAGTGATGTGCCCGGTCACCGACACCACGCCCTCGTCATACTTGTCTTCCGTTATCTTGAACTGCTGCGATATCTTTTCCCCTTTATAGGTAACAACGGCAGAATCCAGCGTTATACCGCTCTGCGACTCCACCGAAACGCAGACCAGCGAGTCGGGCAGGATGTCCATCTCTCCCGATACGGTGATGGTATCGCCGTCAATGGTGATCTCGCACGAGCCGGTTACCGTCACCGGCGTAGCGCCCTCTTTCATAGCGGGCGGCTTCAATGTACCGCCGCCGCAGCCCGCCAGCGCCATTACAAGTATCAGCGCCGCCGCCACGGCCGTTATCTTAAAACACTTTCTCAGCATAACAGTCCCCTTTGTTCAATATCGAAATTCAGTATACAGAAAATAAACGGGTCTGTAAAGCGAAAACCTTCCGCGCCACAAAGCCGCCTGGACAGGCTTCGATTTTTCCGTCAATTCCCTGTTTTGCCTGCCGGTTTCAAGTTTATATTTACATAAGCCAGTATATATGCAGCGGGAAGGTAATCAAGTTTGGCAATAAAACGCAAATATCTGGGCGAAACGCTGATTGACGCGGGCATCATCACACGCCAGCAGCTCAGCGAATGTCTGGCAATTCAGAAAAAGACGGGCGAACGCTTGGGGCGTATCCTTAAAAACAAGGGCTATGTCACTGAACGCCAGCTTATGGAGATTATGGAGTTCCAGCTCGGCATCCCCTTTGTCAACCTGGACGCTATCAATCTGTCCCATATGCTGTCCAAGCACATCCCCGCCACGCTCGCGCGCAAACACAAAATGGTGCCGGTCCGGGTGGAGGGCAAAAAGCTGTTCCTCGCGATGGACGACCCGGTGGACTTTATCGCGCTGGAGGACGCGCGCGTGGTTTCCGGCCTGGATGTCTACCCGATGCTGGCCACTGAGCAGGCCATCGAAACGGCCATCACCAGGATTTACGGCAACGAATACGCCGAAACGGCCATCAAGGAACTGTCTGCCGAGAACGCCAATGAGGAAAAGAAGGAGCAGGAGGCGCCCGTTTCTGACATCTCCAACGCCCCCATCGTCCGGCTGGTGAACTCGCTTTTTGAGCAGGCCGTCAAGGCAAAGGCAAGCGATATCCATGTGGAGCCTACCGAGAACGACCTGCGCGTGCGTATGCGCATCGACGGCCAGCTGCTGACAGTGCTCAATATCCCCAAGAAAGCGCAGTCCGCCGTGCTGACGCGCCTGAAAATCATCGGCAACATGGACATCGCCGAGAAACGGCTGCCGCAGGACGGGCGTTACAAG
>JAAXZP010000266.1 GCA_012719815.1 Christensenellaceae bacterium | reverse complement strand
CGCTCATCCGCAACGGCCTGGGTCTGCAGCAGATGCCGCCCAACCAGGTGCTGATAGGCCTCGCGCTGTTCCTGACGTTTTTCCTCATGTCGCCGGTAATCGACGAGATCAACGAGACCGCGTACCAGCCGTATGTGGCCAACGAAATCACGCAGGAAGAAGCGTTTGAAGCGGCGATGAAACCGGTGCGCACGTTCATGCTCAAGCAGACGTACAAGGACGATCTGGAGTTCTTCATCTCGGTGTCGGAAAAGGACCATGAGATAAAAAGCGTGGACGACGTGGCCAACACCACGCTGATACCCGCTTTTATCACCAGCGAAATCAAGCGCGGTTTCCAGATAGGTTTTCTTCTCTATATACCGTTTATCGTGCTGGACATGATCGTGTCGAGCGCGCTGATGTCGATGGGCATGATGATGCTGCCGCCCATTGTGATATCGCTGCCGTTCAAGGTGCTGCTGTTGGTGCTGGTGGACGGCTGGACGCTGACGGTAAAGACGCTGATAAGCAGCTTTGGTTAAAGCAGGCCGTTTAGGGACTTTAGTGAAACAAGGCAAAGGAGGAACGGCAGTTTGGAACAGGCGGAAATCATCACCGTGATGCAGGACGCGGTGACCACCATACTGACAGTGGCGGCCCCCATCATGATCGTGGCGATGGTGGTGGGCGTCGTGATATCGATATTTC
This sequence comes from Christensenellaceae bacterium, assembly GCA_012719815.1. Classification (GTDB taxonomy): domain Bacteria; phylum Bacillota; class Clostridia; order Christensenellales; family SZUA-584; genus SZUA-584. The sequence goes on along the minus strand of JAAXZP010000266.1, from coordinate 4,877 downwards.
AGGCAACGACGCAGATCAACGAGCAGACGCTGGCGTTTGTGCCCAAAATCGTTGCGATATTGCTGGTGCTGCTGGTGTTTGGCGGCATGATTCTGTCCAACATGACAGAGTTTTCCACACGCATGTTCGGGTATGCGACATCAATGCTGAAGTGACGGAAACATGAGCGGGATATTCGGCGCGGTAATGGTGAACCTTGACACATTCATACTGATGCTGCTTCGCGTGAGCGCGCTTATTATCTCGTCGCCGATTTTCGGGCGGAAGAATCTGCCCAATCTGCTTAAAATCGCGTTCTGCGTGATGGTGACGTATGTGCTGTTCTCCGCGAACCCGGACGGCTCCTCGATACGGTACAGCGGCGTGATCGAATTCGCAATGCTGTGCCTCAAGGAGCTGCTGTTCGGGCTGGTGCTGGGGTATGTGACCACGCTGTTCTTCTCCATCGTGCACACGGCCGGGCAGGTGATGGACATGCAGATGGGCTTCGGCATGGTGAACGTGTTTGACGTGCAGAACAACATCAGCGTGCCGGTGACGGGCACCATGTTCAACGTGATACTTCTGGTCACGTTTTTCGGGGTGAACGGGCACCTGCAACTGATTTACATCGTGCGCTCGACGTTCTCAAACATACCGGTGGGCGCGGTGAGCTTAAACCCCGCCATCGGCCTCGCGGCGCTGGAAGTGTTCGCACTGGCTTTCCTGCTCGCGGTGAACGTGGCCATGCCGATGATCGCGGCCGGTCTTTTGGGCGAAGTGGCGATGGGGTTCATCGTGCGGGCCATACCGCAGATGAACGTGTTCGTGGTGGGCATACCGCTGAAAATACTGCTGGGCTTTCTTATATTGCTGCTGATTATACCGGTGTATGTGGGTTTTACCGACGTGATTTTCCGCAACATGTTCTCGTCCATTAACACCATGCTGGCGGGGCTGGCGTCATGAGCATGCAGGGCGGCGAAAAAACAGAAAACGCCACACCAAGACGAAAGCGGGAGGCCCGGGAGAAAGGCCAGGTTGTCAAGAGCGTAGAGCTTTCCACCGCGCTTTCGCTGGCCGTGATGTTCGGCGTGCTGTCGATATTCGGCGGCCAGATGGTGGAAGGAATGCGCGATATGTTGCGGCACTTTTTCTCCAGCGCCGGTCCGGAGAAGCTGACCATCGCGGCGGTGCAGGCGTCTTTCAAGGACGCGACCATCATGTTCATTACGGTCATGCTGCCGCTGCTGGGAGCGGGCATGGTGACCGGCGTGGTGTTCAACGTGCTGCAGTCGGGCTTTGTGTTTACCACCAAGGCTCTGACGCCCAAGCTGGACCGCATCAACCCGCTCAGCGGATTTAAACGGATATTCTCCAAGCGGACGCTGGTGGACCTTTTAAAGGCGATGCTCAAAACCGCCGTGCTGGGGTATGTGGCCTACTCCGAGTTTGAAACTCGCATGGGCGGCTTCCCGGCCCTGATGGGGCAGGAAGTGGCGTTCGCATCGGCGTCGTTTGTGGAGACCATTATCGCCGTGGCGTTCAAGCTGGCGATTGCGATGGCCGTCATCGGGCCGCTTGACTACCTGTATCAGTGGTGGAAGTACAACAAAGACCTGATGATGACCAAGGAAGAGGTTAAGGAAGAGTACAAGCTGACTGAGGGCAATCCGCAGACCAAGTCGCGGATAGCGCAGAAGCAGCGGCAGATGAGCCGCATGCGCATGATGCAGGCAGTGGCCGAGGCGGACGTGGTCATCACCAACCCGACGCATTACGCGGTGGCGCTGTCGTACAAGGAAGAGAAGCATAACGCGCCGGTGGTGGTGGCCAAGGGCAAAGACCACCTGGCGCAAAAGATCAAGGAGCGGGCGCGCGAGTGCTCGGTGGAAATAGTGGAAAACAAGCCTCTGGCCCGGGCGCTGTATTTCTTCTGTGAAGTGGGCGACGAAGTTCCCGAGGATCTGTATAAAGCGGTGGCCGAGGTGTTGGCCTATGTGTACCGGATGAAGAGAGGAGGGCGCAGATAATGAAACTTAAAAAGACAGACATACTGATTGCGGTGCTGGTGCTGGCTGTCATACTGCTCATCATCGTACCGCTGTCGCCCGATTTGCTCGATATCTTCATCATCACCAACATCACGATATCGCTGCTGATACTGCTGACCTCTCTGTTCGTCAAAAAGACGCTGGAGTTTTCCACCTTCCCGACAGTGCTGCTCATTGTCACGCTGTTCCGGCTGGCGCTCAACATTGCCTCCACACGGCTGATACTGGGCAACGGCGGCAATGCCGGACATGTGATCCAGGCGTTCGGCGAATTCGTGGTGGGCGGCAACCTGGTTGTCGGTTTGGTGATATTCCTTATCATCGTTGCGGTGCAGTTCATCGTCATCACCAAAGGCGCGGAGCGCGTGTCCGAAGTGGCCGCGCGGTTCACATTGGACGCGATGCCCGGCAAGCAGATGGCCATCGACGCGGACCTCTCCGCCGGCAACATCACCGAGGATGAGGCGCGCGAACGCCGGCAGGAGATCCAGCGCGAGGCGAACTTCTACGGCGCAATGGACGGCGCTTCCAAGTTCGTAAAAGGCGACGCCATCATCGGCATCATTATTACCATAATCAACATCGTCGGCGGTATCATCGTGGGCCTGTTGGGCGTGTCCGGAAAGGCGATGCCCTTCGACCAGGTGATCCGAGTGTATACGCTGGCCACCGTGGGCGACGGTCTGAGCAGTCAGATACCGGCGCTGCTGGTATCCACCGCGACGGGCATCATCGTGCCGCGCGCGGCCAGCAAGGAAAGCTTCGGACAGGACCTGTCGAACCAGATGCTCGGCAACCCATCGGGATTCTATGTGCTGGGCGGTATGCTGGCGCTGATCAGCCTGATACCCGGGCTGCCCAAAGTGCCCATGCTGCTGCTGGCCGTCATACTGCCCATCGTGGGCTACGTCAAGTCCAGCAAGGCCAAGAAAGCGCAGGCGGCGGAGCAGAAAGACCTGGCGGAAACGACTGCTGCCGAAAAGCGCAAGCCCGAGAGCGTCACGTCGCTGCTGCATGTGGACCTTATTGAGATGGAGTTCGGCTACGGCCTGATATCGCTGGTGGATACATCGCAGGGCGGCGACCTTCTGGACCGCGTTGTGATGATACGCCGTCAGTGCGCGCTGGACCTCGGCATTATCGTGCCCATCGTGCGGCTGCGCGACAACATCCAGCTGGGCACGCGCGAATACGTGATCAAGATCAAGGGCTTTGAGGTGGCCCGGGGCGAAGTGATGCTGGGGCATTACCTGGCGCTCAAGCCGGAAGACGTGGACGAGCCCATCGACGGCATCGAGACGGTGGAGCCGACGTTCGGCCTGCCCGCTCTGTGGATCGCCGAGGCGGACCGCGAAAAGGCGGAGCTTAAAGGTTACACCACCATCGACGTGCCTTCCGTGATCTCCACGCATCTGATGGAGGTCATCAAGCGCCACGCCGACGAGTTGCTGGGCCGCCAGCAGGTGCAGACCCTTATCGACAACCTCAAAAAGCAACAGCCCGCGCTGGTGGAAGAAGTGGTGCCCAAGATGTTTACTGTCGGCGAGGTGCAGAAGGTGCTTGCCAACCTGCTGCGTGAGGGCGTGTCCATCCGCGATATGGCCTCCATACTGGAGATACTGGGCGACTACGGCAACATCACGCACGATACCGATGTGCTGACGGAATACGTGCGGCAGAGGCTGAAACGCGCCATCACCAGAAGCTTTATCCCGGACGGCAGGGCGCGGGTGATCACCATCAACCCGGAAGCAGAAAAAATACTGTCCAACAGCCTGCGGCCCGACAAGGGCGGCGGCGTCGCCATAGAGCCGGCGCAGATGCAGCGGTTCCTGGCGAACCTGAAGAAGGGCATAGACCACTTCCTCAGCCTGGGAATATCGCCGATGGTGATCACCTCGCCCATGATACGCAGGCAGGTCAAGAACATGTCGGCGCAGATATGCCCGGAGCTGGTGGTGCTTTCATACAACGAGCTGGAACCCAATGTGGAAATCTTATCGGATTGGACGGTGACTTTCTAGTTGGTTGTCAAACGGTTTGTAGCGGCTAACATGCAGGAAGCCATGAAAATGATACGGGACGAAATCGGACCGGACGCGGTGATACTGGACAGCAACCCGGTGCGCAGCAAAGGCATCGGCGGCCTGTTCAAGCAGGGCGTGGAAGTGGTGGCAGCGTATGATCCGTCCGCCGCCCGGAAGAATGCGGATGCACCCGCGTCTTCAAAGCCACAAGGGCCGGCGCCTGCTGCCCGGCCGACGCCGCAGCCGTTGCAGCGGGTGGCTGCGCGCTACGCTGCCGTTGCCGCCCGGCCTGAGCCCGCCGCCCGTGCCGAAACCGACCGCGCCGAGAGTGCGGACAAACGTGAGGATACGGACATCCCGACCGACATCCCGACCGGAAAGCTTGAGCCGGTGATATTCCCGGTGCTGAACCTGCGCGACGCGGCAAAACAGGCTGCGGAGTCAGCCTCTCCGATATCGACGGCTGTTATTGAGCCGGAGAATGTACCCCTGCGGGAGGCTCCCGTAAAGGCGGAGCCTGCATCCGTGCCCAAAGCGGAAGCTGTTTGGACTCCTGCCGCGGAACGGTTGCAAAGCCGGGCGGAGGAAAAGCCGGCGTCTGAGCCGCGGCCTGCGGTTGTGGAATACCAGGCTGTGCCGGAGCCGCTGCGGGATGAAATTGCCTCGCTGAAAAATACCGTACAGGCGGTTGCGAACCGCATGGGCCTGATGACCAGCGACCCGGCGCTGACGCTGCCGCCCGATATTCTCAGCCTTTACACCAGCCTTGTCGAGCGGGACGTGCCCGAAGATATGGCCCACCGCGTGGCGCTGATGG
>JAAXZP010000265.1 GCA_012719815.1 Christensenellaceae bacterium | reverse complement strand
GCCACAGCGTTTCCGCAAGCGGCACATACCCGCCGAAGCCGTACAGCGCTGCGGACAGCACGGATATCGGGAATATCACCGCCAAAGACGCCGCGTGCGCCCGGCGCTCCTCCGTACCCGTCAGCTCCAGCCCTTCCACCACCGCGATGCCGCCGCCCGACCCGAACAGCCCCGCAATAAAGCCGGATACTATTCCCACCGCCGCTTTTTTGATCTTCTGTTTCATCCCGTACCTTTTCGTCAAAGCATATTCAGACTTAGTGTTTGCCGCGTGCACCGGCGCTATACCGCAATAAACTCAATAAACGGAACGATGCTTTCAGCTATCCACATTATATTGTTAAGTCGTTTGCTTTTCCCTCTACGTGTTGTATGCCGTGCGTCCCCTGTGCTATAATAAATTTGATGAAAACGTCAAAATACGGCGCATCGCTGCGCCCGGTGGACGACGCGCGCATCCGCGAGCTGTCGCCCATCGCGCTGGCATACATCGGCGACACGGTGTTCGACCTGTATGTCCGCGCATATCTTGTCAAAAATAATATGGGCCGGATCGATGCGCTGCACAGGTACGCCTCCGGCGTGGTGAACGCGCATGCCCAGGCGCAGGCGGCGCTGCTTTTAAGGCCGAATCTTACGGAGCGGGAGGCGGAAATCTTCCAGCTGGGCAAAAACGCGAAATCCACGCCGCCCAAAAACGCGAGCCATGAGGAGTATTCTCTGGCCACCGCGCTGGAAGCCGTCACGGGGTACCTGTACCTCACCGGTCAGACGGCGCGGCTGGATGAGCTGTTCGGCATCGTGATCACGCATTTTTTGAAGGAGGACTCGCATGCCTGAGGTTGTGCAAAACGTCCGGTTGCTGCATTATACGCCCGACGCGCAGAAACTGGCGGCGATGGCGGCGAAGCTGTGTTACAGCTCGGCGCATATAGACGACATCGGGGACGACCTGACGCCGGAAAAATCCGCGGCTTTCCTGAAGCGCATCGTGGACCTCGGGCACCTGTCCACAGTGGAGCACGTTTCGTTCACGTTCGGCATCGAGGGCGTGTCGCGCACGCTGCTCGCCCAGATCACGCGTCACCGCCTCGCGAGCTTTTCGGTGCAGTCCCAGCGCTATGTCAGCTATTCCGAAGACGGCTTCGGCTATATCATCCCGCCCGCCATCCGCGCGCTGGGAGAGGACGCCGTGCGGGAATACGAAGCACAGATGGACCAGATCCAGCGCTGGTACGACGGCTGGCGGCAGCGCCTGGGCGACGGGGAATCCGCCAACGAGGATGCGCGGTTTGTGCTGCCCGGCGCCTGCGAAACGCGGCTGATGCTGACGATGAACGCGCGCGAGCTGATGCACTTTTTCTCGCTGCGCTGCTGTAACCGCGCCCAGTGGGAGATACGCGAGCTGGCCTGGCGAATGCTCGCGCTGGTATCCGGGGTGACGCCCGCCCTGTTCGCAAACGCCGGCCCGGCCTGTGTGCGCGGCGCGTGCAGCGAGGGCAGCATGACGTGCGGCAAAGCGGCTGAGGTACGGAAGCGGCACGCAGAAATCGTGAAAGGCAGAGAATAGATGGATATCATATACGGCAGAAACGCGGTGAAAGCCGCCATACGCTCCGGCCGGTCAATAGACAAGCTCATCGCGTCCAAGGATCTGACCGACCCCAGCGTGCGCGAGATTTTAACGCTCGCCACGCAGCACCATATCCCCATCGTGCGGGCAGACCGGCGCAAGCTGGACAGCATGACGCTGCCTTACGGGTTTAACGGCAAACCGGCGAACCACCAGGGCGTGGTGGCGGTAACGCCCGCGCGCGATTACGACAGCATGGACGACATATTCGCCCTGGCGGAACAGCGCGGCGAACCGCCGTTCATCGTGCTGCTGGACGGCATCACCGACGAGGGCAATTTCGGCTCCATCATCCGCAGCGCCGAGGTGCTGGGCGCGCACGGCGTCGTGCTGGGCAAGCGGCGCAGCGCATCTCTCTCCGCCGTGGCTGCCAAATCGTCGTCGGGCGCGGCGGACCTCATCCCCATCGTGAAGGTGACCAACCTGGTCGCCACCATCAAGGAACTGAAGCAGAAAAACATCTGGACGGTGGCGGCAGACCCGGAAGGCCAGGACGCGCACGCAGTTGACATGAAGGGCGCGATCGCCCTCGTGATTGGGTCGGAAGGCGAGGGCATCTCCCGCCTGGTGCTGGAACACTGCGATTTCAAGGCCCGGATTCCCATGAAAGGACAGACGGGCTCGCTTAACGCCGCAGTGGCCGCCGCGGTGCTGATGTACGAAAAAATCCGGCAGGAAAACACGAAATGACCGAATCCTGTCGGATGTTCCACATGCTATAAACTGACAAAAACATTGCTCATTTACACCTACACATGGCTTGACTGTATCACTGCCAGAGGCTATAATAAAGCTCTAGCAACGGTCGGTTGACAGGAGGACAGGCTTTTTGGCTACTTACAACAAGTCTTCATTGGAAGAAACTTTTATTAACTATGAGGACTTAACCGATGAAGCCGTTGCAGAGCTGGCACGCAACTACGACGGCGACGCTCTCGAATATCTCCTCAACAAATATAAAAATTTTGTACGAGCGAAGGCGCGCTCTTACTTTCTTATTGGCGCGGACCGGGAGGATATCGTTCAGGAGCGCATGATCGGTCTTTATAAGGCCATCCGGGATTTCCGCCCATCCAAGATGGCGTCTTTCCGCGCGTTCGCCGAGCTGTGCATCACGCGGCAGATCATCACCGCCATCAAGACGGCCACGCGCCAGAAGCACCGCCCGCTGAATTCCTACGTGTCCCTCAACAAACCGGCTTACGACGAAGAGTCGGACCGCATGTTAATTGATGTGCTCTCCAGCGTCAAGGTGTCCAACCCTGAGGACATCATCATCGGTCAGGAGGATTATTCCACCATCGAGTCCAAAATGGGCAAGCTGCTCTCTCCCCTGGAGATGCAGGTGCTGCGCAAATACATCGAGGGCAAATCGTATTTCGAAGTGGCAGACGAGCTGGGCCGCAGCGTCAAATCTGTGGACAACGCTTTGCAGCGCGTGAAGAACAAGCTCGAGAAGCTTATCTCTTCCAACAACGACTAAGCCCGCATCAGTTGCGTTCAAATTGCCGTTAAATTTTATGCGGCTTCAGCGAAGCCGGCTGCGCTTTTGCCGGGCAACAAGGCGCCTGTGTGGGCGCTTTTTATATATCCGGCGCTTCGATACCGATATGCCAATGCAGCTCTCTATTGTACAAAAACGCCGCCCGGCTGAAAACCCGAAGCGGCGCTTTTTTCTCCTTTGGCTATCAAATTATTCCGTCATGCTCCGGCACGTTTGAAATACCGGTAAGCGAGTATGCACACCGGCGTGAAGTAAGCGCACCAGAACTCCAGCACCAGCACGCCCAAAAGGTCTCCGCCCGCCATGCCCGGCTTAAACAGGCCCAGCGCCGGCATAAGCACGCAGGAGACCGCAAATACGCCGTGTATGCGCAGCAGCCATTTCAGCCACCCGTCGCCCCTACCATCCGGCGTCAGCGCAAACGATATAAAGAACGTGGACAGCGCCATAAAGGCGTATCCCAACAAATCGTAGTTGAAAAACAGGCCGAACTCGGTGTAGCTCAGCAGGCCGTAAGCCTCGTCCGACAGCGCGGACAGACGGACGGTGGTGATCTGCGCGTAGTAAACCAAAGCGATCAGCACGGCATACACAGCCGCGAACGCGACAGCCGTATATGCCGCCGCCCTTTTTTCCCTGTCCGCCAGCGCCGCTAACGCGCAAATCATGGGAACGAAACCCCACGATATGCCCATACTGGAGATGTAGCTGCCCATATCGGAACTAACCAGCATGCACGCCGCGAAGGCCAGCAAACAAACCAGTGTCGCTAGCGAAGCTGTCATGCCCAATTTTCGGTTCATCATCGTTTCCTTTCCGGCCTCAGGTCACAAATCCGCCGTTCACGCCCAGCACCTGGCCTGTGATAAAGCCCGCCCGGCTGGAAGCGAGGTAATAGATCGCGTCGGCCACGTCGCGCGGCGTGCCGATAATACCCAGTGGCGTCTGCTCTTTCAGCGCTTCCATCGTCTCCGCATCCAGCCCCGCGGTCATCGGCGTCGCAATCACGCCGGGCGCCACGCAGTTCACGCGGATGCCGGACGGCCCGACCTCCTTGGCGAGCGCTTTGGTCAGCCCGATCACGGCGGCCTTGGCGGCGCTGTAATGCACCTCGCACGAAGCGCCCACCACGCCCCACATCGACGAGACGTTGACGATGCTGCCCGATTTGCGCGATATCATGCCGGGCAGCACGGCCTGACAGCAGTGGAACACGCCCTTCACGTTTATATCCATCATGCTGTCCCAGTCCTCGGCGGTGATGTCGGTAAACAGCTTCTGCTGGGCGATGCCGGCGTTGTTGACCAGCGCATCGATGCGCCCGAACGTCCGACACACTTTGTCCACCATCGCGCGCACCTCTTCCATGTCGCGCACGTCCGCCGCCGCCCGTATCACGCTGACGCGGCGCGCTCTCAGCTCATCCACCAGCGCCGCAGCCTCCGCCCCGCTGCTGTGATAATGCACTGCCACGTTCCAGCCTTCCGCCGCGAAACGGCGTGCAGTCTCGCGCCCGATGCCCGTAGCCGCCCCGGTGATCAGCACTGTCTGACTCATACGCCTCCCATTAATTCAGCTCGTCCAGCGTCAGCTCAAAGCTGGGCACGAACGTCTTCATGAAATAGTCCACCTCGGGCCGGTTCATATTGTCGATCGTCTTCTTCAGCGTGTTTTTGGCTTTGGCAAACTCGCTGTTGCCTGCGGACATCTCCTCCACGCACTTGAGGTACGCGCAGATTTTGTCCGCCGCCTTCACAATGGCATAGGCTTCGTCGTCCTCGCGCTGCTTGACCAGCGGTTCGAACTCGCCGCGCAGTTCGTCGGGCAGCATGCGCAGCAGCTTTTCCTCCGCCACGCGCTCTATCTCTTTGTATGCGTTTTTGATCTCGGGGTTGAAGTATTTGATGGGCGTCGCGAGATCGCCGGTGATCACCTCGCCGACCTCGTGGTACACCGCCAGGGCCATCACGCGCTCCGCGTCCACATTGCCGCCGAACAGCTTGTTTTTAATCACCGCCAGCGCGTGCGCGATCATCGCGGCCTGCAGCGAGTGTTCCTGTATGTTTTCATCCCGCGTGTTGCGCATCAGGCCCCACCGCCTGATATGTTTCATCCGCGCCAGGTAACCGAAAAAGTGGTACATATTCCCGCCTCCTGTCGCTTCATTTTAATATACACAGAGGCCTTTGGCAATCAAATGATACGGCTGTTTCGGAAAAGCTATTCCTCCCGTTCCAATGCGGCGCGTACCGCGCGGCGCAGCGCGACGAACGCGGGCGTTTCCACGATATCCCGCGGCCGCGGCCGCGGCAGCGTAACGTCGATGATATCCGCCACCGTGGATGGCCGCTCGGAGAGCACATACACGCGGTCGGAGAGAAACACCGCCTCCTCGATGTCATGCGTCACGAACACCACGGCCTTTTTGTGGCGGCTCCAGATATCCAGCAGCCATACGCGCATTTTGTAGCGCGTCAGTGCGTCCAGCGCGGCGAACGGCTCGTCCATCAGGTACACGTCGCCCTCGCAGAGGAACGTGCGCAGCAGCGCCGCCCGCTGCCGCATACCGCCGCTTAACGTGTCCGGCCAGGCGTTCTCAAACCCTGAAAGCCCGAACTCCTCGAAATACCGGGCGGCCTGCGCCTCGCGCTCCGCTTTGGGAACGCCGCGCAGTTCCAGCGGCAGCGCCACGTTCTCCAGCACGCTGCGCCACGGCATCAGTAAATCCCTCTGCGGCATCAGGCAAACGGACGGGCGCACGGCACGCACGTCCTGCCCGTTCACGTAGGCCGTACCCGTGTATTCGTCGTCCAGCCCGGCCATGATCTTGAGCAGTGTGCTCTTGCCACAGCCCGACGGCCCGACAATGGAGACAAACTCGTTGGGACGCACGGTAATGCTGACGTTCACCAGTGCCTCCACGGTATGGGGGGTGTCGTCGAACACCCGGGATATGTTTTCAAGCCGGATAACTGCGCCCGTCATTTTACAAACTCGTTGGTAAACGCCTTGGACGAATCCACCAGCGTCTCGATGAAGCCCTGTTCATACAGCCACTCCGTATAGCGCTCCCACACTTCGGCCTTCTGCACGCCAAAGCTCTCCGCGTCGTCGATATACCGCGGCGACAGGTATTCCTGGCTGGCCTTCACCAGCTCCGCGTCCAGCTCGGGCGCGTGCTTCAGCAGTATGTCCGCGCTTTCGCCCGGGTTCTCCGCCGCAAAGGTATAACCTTTCACCACCGCGTCCATGAACTTCTCCACGATCTCTCGGTTATTCGTTATCATGTCTTCGCTGGTCGCGATGATGGGCGTGTAATAATCAAACACCGGATCATCGCCCAGCGGCACATAGGTGAGCTCCACGCCCTTGAGCTTCGCGCTGATGCCTTCCCAGCCTTCGTATATCCACGCGAAGTCGATACTGTTCATATCCATCGCCGTCAGGGGGTCCGTATCGCCGATGGTCACGATGTTGACCTTGCTGAAATCCGCGCCCGCCTGTTCCATTAGATAGCGTATCGTCGCGGTCTCCATGTCCATGCCCCAGCCGCCGTAGGTCTTGCCCTCAAAATCCTTCGCGCTCCTGATGCCGCGGTCCGCCGGAGCCGCGAACGCCGACGTGTTGTGCTGCAGTATCGCGCAGATGGATACCACCGGCATTCCGGCATCCCGCGCAAACGTCAGCGATTCCTGAAAATCGATGCCAAACTGCGCCGTGCCCGCAGACAAAAGCTGCAGCACAGAAGACTCGGACGGCTGGATGATGGAAACGTCCAGCCCGTTCTCAGCAAAATACCCTTTCTCCAGCGCGACGTACAGGCCGGTGTGGTTGGTGTTGGGCGTCCAGTCCAGCACCAAAGTGACTTTGGTCATATCCGCCGTTTCCTGCGCTTGCTGCTCATTTTGCGAGCCGCACGCCCCCAGCGACAATGCGCACACTGCCGCAAGCACAACCAAAACAACTTTCTTCATCCGTCTCCTCCTGTATAAACTTATTATTCCTGGAGCCGGCGGGCGCGGACCCACGGCACCGCCTTTTTCTCGGCGAAGCTCACCGCACCGAACAGCGCCAGGCTTAAAATGACGATCAACGCAATATTGGCGAACAATGCCGCCGTCTCAAACGAGCTCATCGCGCGCGACAGGTATATGCCCAGTCCCAGCGACGCGCCCGTCCACTCGGAAATCACCGCGCCCATCACGCAATACGCCGCGGATATCTTCATCCCCGCGAAGAATGCGGGCATCGCGCCGGGCAGCCGCACCATGCGGTAAATCTGCCAGCGGCTCGCCTTCATCGTACGCATCAGCTCCACCATCTCGACGTCGTACGACTGCAGCCCTTCCAGCAGGCTGACGGCCACCGGGAAGAACACCACGATCACCGACATGATGATCTTGGGCACCCACCCGAAACCAAACCAGATGGCGAGCAGCGGCGCGATCACCACCAGCGGCACGGTCTGCGAGATGATGAGAAACGGGTATAATGTAAGCCGCACCGGGCGTATC
>JAAXZP010000264.1 GCA_012719815.1 Christensenellaceae bacterium | reverse complement strand
CTCCTATCGAGTTGGTAATACCAGTATATTCACGCGGCAAAAAGGCTCCACCAAAACTACGCAAATCGGCGGTGTTTTGTGCTTCTGTTGGTAGGGAAAGGCGGGGGCGTTTAAGGGTAAGACTTTGGAAATGCTGGAGGAACAGCCTTCAGCTCTCCATTCAAAATCACCTGTCAAACTTTGTGGTTATTTCGTACTATAATGTAGAAATATGGATATAGGTATGATATAATATAAATACCGATGGTAGGAGTAAATTTTGTGCGAGTTTTTGAAGCTGAAAAAATCATTGATAGATATATTAAAGCGCTTGCAACCGATGGCGGTATAGTACGGCCACTATCTTTATTGATGAACTCTAGTAAACAATTAGTTCTAGACGCATATAAGATTTATATGGCATACATGATTAAGCATCCTATTCTTGAAAAAGAACAGTTTAAAAGGTTAATGTCTTGCCTTCTTTTTCTTAATCAATTTGTACCAGATAAGCAGGCTATTAAAATAAACAAAATATATAAAAAACAACAACAAAACAAACGAATTACAAGCTCAGAGCATAAATACTTTGACGATTTTATGAAGAAGTATGTAAAAGATCAAGCTGATTCATTCAGATTACATAATGAAGTAGTAGAATATATAAACACCTTGAATTCTTTGGATCAAGATTCCCCTTATTATTGTATTACAGCATATAGATTAGCAGGGGTTGAATATAAACCAGAATACGAATTTGATTTTTGACGCATTTGCACCGTACTTCTTATCATTTAGTGACTCTCTGGATTATGAAGTTCAACAATTGACACAGTATCAGGGGCTGCTGTTGATGTGACACCATTATAATTGAATAACTCATGTGGCTTCTTTATTATATCTTTTAGCTTATTAACCCTTTCATGATGATGTGAATACTTTGGCTCTTTAAGTACCTTTTCAAGGAACTCTTCAATTTTTGGCATAATTAATTCTTTATAGAAAGCATCAATAGAGTCATGCCTAATATTACCGGCTTCATCAAAATAATCATTTAGATTTGGACAATTTTTGGAGCGGGAATAGCGGCTTTTTGTTAAATGACATACAGCCTTGTTTATAGCTTTATAAGCCGGATGATTCCTAGAACATAATAAATTATTATCTTCTTTCATGGGAATCTTAATATCAGATAATTTTATATCATCATCTTTTGAAGCGCCACTAAAAAAATCAATGAGGTTTCTTAAATGGATAAGTCTACACTCCCAAAACACATTATTTACGGTTGTCCTATATTCTATATTTGGACTGGGTGCTTCTAAATACATTTCAATTTCATATAATACATGGTATAAATTATCATTCATATTTCTATCCATATTAATTCCTCTATCTGGATTTTATACACCAATAATACCACTTTCCAGTCATGGTTAAAAGATTCCGGCGGTTAAAACAAAAGAGCGGCACAATAGCCGCCCTTTGCATTTTGGTGAGGTCTATTAAGAACCCAATATTTAATCCTCGTAATACGCTTTTTTGTATATCTCCATCAGCTCGGTGATCAGCGGGTAGCGCGGGTTGGCCGTGGTGCACTGGTCGTTGAACGCCTCCTCGGCCAGCCTCGGCAGCTTCCGTATGAAGTCCGCTTCTTCCACGCCGCATTCCGCGAGGGTCTTGGGTATGCCGAGGTCGGACCTTAGCTTGCGCACTTCGCGGATGAGCGCCTGTACCTGCTCTTCCACGGTGACCCCGCCGAAACCCAGATACCGCGCGATCTGCGCGTACCGCTCGGCCGCCACGAACTTGCCGTACTTGGGGAATATGGCAAACTTGGCGGGCTCCTGCGAATTGTACGCGATCACGTGCGGCAGCATCACGGCGTTGGCGCGCCCGTGCGGTATGTGGTATTCGCCGCCCAGCTTGTGCGCCAGCGAGTGGTTGATGCCGAGGAAAGCGTTGGTGAACGCCATGCCCGCGATGCACGACGCGTTGTGCATCTTCTCGCGCGCCAGTTCGTCCGTCGGGTCGCTGAACGACCGGCGCAGGTACTTGAACACCAGCTCGATCGCCTTGATGGCAAGGCCGTTGGTGTAGTCCGACGCCAGCACCGAGACATACGCTTCGATGGCGTGGGTCAGCACGTCCATGCCGGTGTCCGCCACGATGGACGGCGGCATGGTGGTGGTGAACTGCGGGTCGATGATGGCCACGTCGGGCGTCAGCTCGTAGTCAGCCAGCGGGTATTTGATATTGTTGTGCTTGTCGGTGATGACCGAGAAGCTGGTCACTTCGCTGCCCGTGCCGGACGTGGTGGGTATGGCCACCAGCTTGGCCTTTTTGCCGAGGTTGGGGTAGTGGAACGCGCGCTTGCGGATGTCCATGAACTTTAAGCGCAGGGCGTCGAAGTCGGTGTCCGGGTGCTCGTAAAACAGCCACATGCCTTTCGCCGCGTCGATGGCGGACCCGCCGCCGAGCGCGATGATCACGTCCGGCGCGAACTTGTTCATTGCTTCCACGCCGCGCATGATGGTGTCCACGGACGGGTCGGGCTCCACGTCGGCGTAGATCTCACTGCGGCAGTATTTCTCCCGCTTGCGCAGGTAGTAGAGCGCCTTGTCCACGTAACCCAGCTTCACCATCACCGGGTCCGTCACGATAAACGCGCGGCTGATGTCCGGCATATTCTCCAGATACTGTATCGAACCCCGCTCAAAGTAGATCTTCGGCGGTATCTTAAACCACTGCATGTTCACCCTCCGCTTGGCGATGCGCTTTTTGTTGATCAGGTTGACGGACGAGATGTTGCTCGTTGTGGAGTTGCGGCCAAAGCTGCCGCAGCCCAGCGTAAGGGAGGGGGTGTTGGTGTTGTAGATATCGCCGATGGCGCCCTGGGACGACGGGGAGTTCACGATCACGCGGCCCACCTTCATCGCCTGCCCGAACGCCACGCACAGGTCTTCGTCGTTGGAGTGGATGACGGCGCTGTGCCCGAGGCCGCCCAGCTCCAGCATTTTGGCGGCGTATTCAAAGCCCTGCTTCTCGTCCTTGACAACAAAGTAAGCCAGCACGGGGGAGAGCTTCTCCAGAGACAGCGGGTATTCCGCTCCCGGCCGCTCCAGCTTCACAATCAGTATCTTGGTGTTCTCCGGCACGCTGAGGCCCGCCCGCTCCGCGATCCAGTGCGCTGTTTTGCCGACGACGTCCGGGTTTACCGCCTGCTTTTCGGTGTTGATGACGTAGCTCGCCAGCTTGTCAGCGTCCTCGCCTTCCAGAAACACGCAGCCGTGCTTTTGCATCACGCGCTCGAACGAGGGCGCGATCTCCTCGTGCACGATGGCCGCCTGCTCGGACGCGCAGATCATGCCGTTGTCAAACGTCTTGGATATGATGAGGTCGGTGCAGGCCCGCTCGATATCCACATCCTTGTGGATATAGCACGGCACGTTGCCGGGGCCCACGCCCAACGCCGGCTTGCCCGCGCTGTATGCGGTCTTCACCATGCCAGCGCCGCCCGTCGCGAGTATGAGCGATACGTTGGGGTGGTTCATCAGTGCGTGAGTGGCCGCCACGCTGGGCGTCTCAATCCACTGAACGCAGTATTTGGGACCGCCGTGCGCAATTGCCGCGTCCCGCAATACCTTTGCCGCTTCCGCGGAACACTTCTGCGCCGACGGGTGAAACGCGAATATGATGGGATTGCGCGTCTTGGCCGCGATCAACGCTTTGAACATCGTGGTGGATGTCGGGTTGGTGACGGGCGTTACGCCCGCGATGATGCCCACCGGCTCGGCCACTTCCACATAGCCTTCCAGCTCGTTCTCGTCCACAATGCCCACCGTCTTCTGGTTCTTGATGCTGTGCCAGATGTACTCCGTCGCGAAGATGTTCTTGATCACCTTGTCTTCCAGCACGCCGCGGCCCGTTTCTTCCACCGCGAGCTTGGACAGCCGCATGTGGTCGTCCAGGCCCGCCAGGGTCATCGCGTGCACCATCTCGTCCACCTGTTCCTGGTCCATCTTCATATACTCTTCCAGCGCTTCGCCTGCGTTTTTCACCAGGTGGTCGATCATCGCGCGGACTTCCGCTTCGTCCGCAGGCTTTCCTGCCTTGTTGGCGGAGGCTTCTGTCTTTTTCGTTTTTTCAGCCATTTTCCTTTCTCCAATCTTTAAAATATTTTAAATCCTTTCGGATTTATATTCTCCATGCGTCCGGTTTTCACGCATCTATAACTGATGCGCCCATATTGTGAATCATTTCACAATATGAATATACTACATTGTGAAATCATTGTCAATTTTTTCGAGGCAGTTTTTTTAGAATTTTTTCCGAGGAAGTCAGCCGCCTGATGACGGATGGGTCTGGTCATGAGGTGAGAATGTATGTTGTGAACATGGAGACGCTTTATACAAGCCCCGCTTGTGGGTGTAGCAGGGCATAAAAGCATAAAAAAAGTGCCCGCCGGGAACAGCGGGGCTTGATTAAGTCTGGGAGAGCGTGGCAGGAGATGCCGCTGAAATACCGCCCGCACGCCAGAGACCTATCAGCAGGTCCGTCATGCGGCCGTAGCTTTTGACGCCGTCCTTTTGCATGTTGGCTTTCAGGAACGTGTTGTTGACTTCTTGCGCTGTCTCACTGACCGGGCTTTCATACCGGCGCCAGTAGAGCGAGTTGTTCTCCAGGTCGCGGTCTATGCCGGAAGCGTAGGTATTCCGAAGCTCAAAATACAAATCGCTGTCCGCGCTGTACAGCTGGTTCATCGCGTGGACGAGCGCCAGCATGGTACCGGAATAGCGTACGGACGGGTCGTCTGAGAAACTGCAGACGTAGTAGGCCAGAAAGTTCGCCTCGTCCTCGCGCGCGAAGCCGCGCTGGTGGGCGGCTTCATGGTTGCAGGATGCCGCGAAATGCAGCATCGGCACATCCACGTTGACGTTGGCTTCGCCGGTGAAGGGGAAATAGACGCCGGTAATGTGCGAATACGACAGCCCGATGGAATAGAGTACCGGTTTTGCCGGGCCGAAATTGCCGGCAAGCCAGTCGTGTCCTGTGAGCTGGGCGGCTCGGTTATAATGATGCGGTACGCTGCCCATAATCTGTTCTTTCGTTTTATCGGGTGCAAAGACGCCGTTTTCGTCTTCCGGCACCTGTGCGCGCAGCGCGTTGGCCTGGGCGATCAGCGCTTCGCATGTCGAATATAACTCCTGTACAGTTGCCGGAGAGGTATCCAGCCCCAGGCTCTCGCCAAGCGGCTGCCGGGCATAGTTGAACCCCCACAACCCGATGAACAGCGCGTATATTATGGACGCCGCGCCCAGGAGCGCGATGATGCGGCGCAGCAGCACATACCACCAGAGTTTCCTGGCCAGTATGGCGCGCACCAGCATGAGCAGCACGTGGACGACCACAAAAAGCACGAACGCGTACAGGAGAAACTCGCCCAGCGAAAACGGAATCCAGCCGAAAAGGGCGGACAGCGTCTGGCTGATGGCGCGGAATATGCCGCGTGAATAGTATGTTTCCGTAAACTCAGGCCATAGAAAAGCCAGCCGGAAAAGCCCGTAAAATATAATCCCCGGCAGCAGCCAAATAAGCTCCAGCAGTATTTTTTTCAGTCGGGTTTGCGGAGAATGGAGTTTCATGTTTCTCCCCTTTAATCGCGTGACACTTCTATATTATTAAATTTAATTAAACGGGTCAAATAACAATAAATTGAATAGATGTATTATCGAAGCAGCCTGTTGATTTCCTTGGATTCTTTATAATAACGCCTGAGCTTGATCATACTGGATATCCACAGGTACACGACGAACGGCAGGAGCAGTAGCGAAAGCAGCGGGATTTCAGACATCAGTATGAAGTCGAACGCGCCGTGCAGCAGCGCGGGCACAAAAAGCGACATCCAGTAATATCTCCGGCACAGGGCGGGATGGCTGCAGAATTTCGCCATGGACAGGTAATAGCCCATCGTAATGCCCAGCAGCATGTGTGTGGGGACACTCAGGAGCGCGCGCGATATCCAGATATCCGGCGACGCTGCGGAATACGTGAGTATGTACATGAAGTTTTCCAGCGTGGCGAACCCCAGCGCCGCAACGCCGCAGTAGATGATGCCGTCCAGCCGCTCGTTGAATGCAGGGTGGTGATATACCGTCTTGAGCACCACGAGGCGCTTGAAATACTCTTCCGCCAGTCCGATGACGATAAACGCTTCAAACAGCTTGCCCTTAAGGCCGCGGTAAATGTTGAACATCTGTCCGGCGTTTTCCGCAATCAGCGTGGGCAATGTGACGACCATGCCCAGAAAAAACACGAGTAAAAGCAGCCGCTTGGGCTCTCTGTCGTAACGGTCGGTAAACAGCAGAAACAGCCCGAGTGCGACGGCCGGAGCGATGGCCTGCAGAATCATCAGGACCAGTTCCATCGGTGCATCCTCTTAAGATGTGATATCACCATTATAGACGGCGCGGTGCAGCGGCGCAAGGCGCAATAACAGCGCGCTTTGGAAGAGCGTGCCGTATTGACATCAAGTTGACCGCTGTATTATAATGACCGCAATGCAATGACAAAGAGGAGTAGGGCGCGTGCGTCCGCCAAAGAGAGGGGCTTCGCCGGCTGAAAGGGCCCTGCGGAAGGTGCGCCTGAAGTCGCTT
>JAAXZP010000263.1 GCA_012719815.1 Christensenellaceae bacterium | reverse complement strand
GTTGGGTGCGCCGTAGCTCACATAAGTACCCTGCGACGGGTTCAGCGTTACCTGTATCGCCATATCTCCATCCCCTTACTCCTGATACTGGATGTATATAGTGCCGGCGGGGAAATTGCCGGCGGGCGGCGTCGGGGATGTGCCGTACAGTATTTTGGGCACATACGTGTCCAGGTTGCCCTGGTGGACGATTTCATACGCCGTGCTGCCCATCGAAAAGCCGCCGATTTTCAGCCTGTTGTCAGTGTCCAGCCCGAAGTTCACCGCAAACGCATTGGGCCTGTGGAACGTGATGGCCGCGGCCTTTGCCGACGCGCCCGACTGACTCGCCAACACCTCCGGCCCCAGCGCGCCGCCGAAGTTGATGCCCCCGTTCTCGCAGACGAGGCCGATCTTGGCCTTTGTCACAGCGCCGTTCGCCAGTTTCTCCGTTGTGACGGCCCTGTCCGCAATTTTGGCCGTTGTCACCGCGCCGGCGGCGATCTTGGCGGTTTCCACAGCGCTGTCTCCCAGCTTGGCCGCCGACACCGCCTTGTTCGCCAGCACGCGCTCGATCACCGCGCCGTCCGCCAGCTTGGAAGACTTGATGCCCTCGTATTCGTCGCCCTTATCCTTCAGCTTGTCGCCCGTCAGCGAGCCGTCCGGCACGCGGAGCGACTCCAGAGCCTGCCCGTCCAGCTTCTCCGGCGTCACCGCGCCGTCCGCAATGTGCGCCGTGCCTATCTGCCCCGGGGCGATCTTATCCCCCGTGATATCGCCCTCCTTTATCTGGCTGAGCACGTCCACCGTCCCGATGGCCGCCTGCACAATGGCCTGCTGCAGCGACGCCACGCTCTCGTCCAGCTGCTGCTTGAGCCGCACGATCTGCGCCCGCACCGTCACGTCGTTGACGCCGGCTGCGTCCGCCAGCCCGCTGACAGGCGCGCTGCCGATGCTCTCCGCGCCGCTCGTCCCCGTCGTCACGTTTTCCAGCGCTTCGACCAGCGCGTTTATGTGATCCCTCACCTGGTCGAACATCCGCTGAAACTGCTCCCGCGCGGCGTCCTCGGAGACCGGCGTGGATGGAAACGCATCCACATCCTTAAGCCCTTTTTCAGGCGTGTATTTCATCTTTGTGAATCCCATGTTCCTCTCCCTTTACCTTTCCGTTCATGTAATAAGTGAAGCGCAGGCTGGAAAGCCCCGCGCCGCGGTCCAGCGTGTCGCCCGTCATCTTAACCTGCAGGAACGCCGCCTTGCGCATGTTAAGCCGCATCTTGACGGCCTGGGCGAACTTGATGCGGTGCCATGTAAACGCACTCCAGCTGAACGCGCCCCAATCGAACGAGCGCGCGTCCACCTCCCACGACTTGAAGTTATCCGTCTTCTCATTGGCCGCCGTCACCGTGACGCGTATGTTGCCGTCCGCCGAAAAACCGGGATACAGCGCCACAAACGTTTTCAGCTGGTCGGGGCTGCCCATATCGAACGCCTTGCTTACAAAATACGCGTTGATCGGTTTGCCGAAATCGTTCTGCCCTCTTGTGAGCCTCACGATGCCCTCCGCACCGCCGTAGCACAGCGCCCCCTCCAGCGGGCAGAACACTTTGGCGTCCATGCCGTCGAAGCGGTACCACGCCAGCCGCC
>JAAXZP010000262.1 GCA_012719815.1 Christensenellaceae bacterium | reverse complement strand
GCTGGAAAAAGCGCTGGACGCCATCCGCGCAAGGTTCGGCAAAAGCAGCATTCTGCCCGGCAGCGTGATGGGAAACGACCTCGGCATCGATATATAGCCTCATATAGCCTCGAAAACAGTTAACAGGGGTCGAATATTGCTTTTGCCACTTTTTTGCCGTATACTGTAATAGCCGGGCCTTGTTCCCAGCAGAGCGTTGCCGCATCCGGCGGCATATCCAGGGAGAATTGCGCATGAAGAAAATAGCGATCGTTTTGAGCGTTTGCCTGCTGCTCAGCGCAGCAGCGGGATGCGCCCCCGCCGTTACGGACAGCGAAAAACCCCTTGTCGTTGCGATGGAGCTGGCGTATCCCCCGTTTGAAACCAAGGACAGCGCGGGGAATCCGTCCGGCGTCAGCGTGGATTTTGCCAAGGCTTTCGGCGAATACATCGGCCGCAAGGTTATAATCGAAAACATCGCATGGGACGGCCTGATACCTTCCCTGCAGACGGGCAAGGCGGACATGATCGTATCCTCGATGACCATCACGGAAAAGCGCAAAGAGATGGTGGATTTCTCCGACCCGTACGCCAACGCGCTGCTCGCAATACTGGCGAACAAGAACTCCGGCATATCATCCATTGACGATCTCAACCAGCCCGGCAAGAAAGTCGCGGTGAAGACGGGCACCACAGGCGATATTTACGCCCGGGAGCACCTGCAGAACGCCGGGCGCATCGAGCTGGCGGACGAGAGCGCCTGCGTCACCGAGGTGGTGCAGGGCAAGGCGGACGCCTTCATCTACGACCAGCTCACGATATACCGCAACTGGAAGACCCACGAAGACGCCACGGTGGCCGTGTTCATCCCGTTCCAGGACGTAGAGCAATGGGGCGTGGCCGTCCGGAAGGGCAATACCGAGCTATTGGACAAGCTCAACGCGTTCATCGCCAAATTCCGGAGCGAGGGCGGTTTCGATAAGCTGACGCAAAAATACCTCGCCGAAGAGAAAGCCGCGTTTGAAGAACTGGGGTTCCAGTGGTTTTTCGACCTGAAATGACAGCATGAAGCTAAGAGAACTGTTTTTGCAAAATAGAAACGAAAAGGCGCTGCCACTCAAGGCGGCGCTCAATTTATTGCTGCTCACCGTGATCATCGTCGCGGTGTTCTGGCTGTCGCTGACCGCCGTGGGCGTCACGTTCGATTTCAGTTTTGTCAGCGAGTACCGCACCCGCATCGGTCAGGGCTTTCTGATGACGCTGCTCATCAGCCTCGCCAGCTTCGCGGTCAGCCTGCTGCTGGGCGTGCTCAGCGCGCTCGGGCAGGGCTCGCGCGTGCTGATGCTGCGCTATCTATGCGGTTTCTACGTCAAGTTTAGCCGCGGAACGCCGCTGATGATGCAGATTTACCTCTTCTTCTACATCATCGGCACCGCCTGGGGCATAGACAACCGTTTCGTCGCGGGCGTACTCATACTCTCGATATTCGAAGGCGCGTATATCAGCGAGATTATCCGCGGCAGCCTGCTGTCCATCGAGGCCACGCAGTGGGAAGCGGCCAAAGCCGTGGGCTTCAGCCGGAGCCAGACGCTGCGGCTGGTCATACTGCCCCAGATGGTGACGCGCACGCTGCCCGCGCTCACCGGCCAGCTGGCATCCATCATCAAGGATTCATCACTGCTGTCCTGGATCGCCGTGATTGAGCTGACCCAAACCATACGCGAAATCAGCGCCGACAACTTCAAGCTGTTCGAGTGCTATTTTCTGCTGGGCCTGCTGTACCTCGCGCTGACGCTGCCCGTCACGCTGATCACCAAAAAACTGGAGAAAAAATTCAGCTATGAAACTTGAGCTCATCGGCCTTACAAAAACGTTCAACGGGCAGCAAGTGCTGGGCCCTATCGATTTTTCGGACACCATCGATACGCTGGCCGTCGTGGGGCCTTCGGGCAGCGGCAAATCCACGCTCCTGCGCATCATCGGCGGCCTTCTGCTGCCCACCGAAGGCCGGGTGATGATGGACGGCGAAGAAGCCGGGCACGATGAGAGCAGCCTGATGCTCTACCGCCGCCGCATCGGCTTCGTGTTCCAGCAGGGCGGGCTGTTCCGTCACATGACGGCCCGGCAGAACATCACCGTGCCTCTCGTCCATGTGCATGGCTTTACGCAGGCCGAAGCGGACGCGCGGGCCAACGCCCTGCTTTCCCGCTTTGGGCTGCTAAGCCAGGCGCACAAGCGGCCCGGCGCCCTCTCGGGCGGCGAGCAGCAGCGCATCGCCATCGCGCGGGCCATCGCGCCCCGGCCCCGCCTGCTGCTATTGGATGAGCCCACCAGCGCGCTGGACCCCGAATTCACCACCGAGGTGCTGGACATGATAAGCGAGCTGAAGGCCGACGGCATCCGCTTCATCATCGTGACGCACGAGATGGGTTTTGCGCGCCACGCGTGCGAACACATCGCGTTCCTGCACGAAGGACGGCTGCTGGAATACGGCCCCAGCGAGCAGCTCTTCGCGCACCCGCAGACGCCCGAATTCGCCCGCTTTTTAAGCAAGCTGCTGGAGTGGAATATAGTTCGGGAATAAGCCTCTCACCATCCTTATAGCGCCTAAACAACAAAAATCGGGGGCAAAGCCCATGCAGCCTGCCCCCGCTTCTTCGTCTGTTTCGGCAGTTTATGCATCACGCCGTATCGGTTGAACCGGCGTCTTAAGCCGGCATTATCCCGACTGCTCTTCCTCCCGCCTGCGTCTGCGCCACAGCACGAGCAGCAGTATCAGCAGCAGCGCCGCCAATGCGGTCACCGGGATCCACCACCACCACAAGCCGGACCATGCCGGCTGCGCTGCGGGTATCTCCTCTGCGGGAATTACCACGCCCGGCTGCCCGCCTTCCGGCTGCCCTGTTCCCGGGCTGGCCTGCGGCACCGGTTCTTCGGGCATTGTGTCGTCCCCAGTGTCCGGCGGCACCACGCCTCCGTCTCCGGTATCCGGCGGTACGACGCCGCCTTCATCGCCTTCTTGACCATCGCCCTGCGCCTTGAACGCCGTCACGGTGGTCGTGCCCCTCCAGACGACCTCCCCGGTCAGCATAGAGCGCACCCGAAATTCCAGCGTCGCGTCGTAAAAAGCGCGCGTCGCGCCGTCAAAAGCATCCCGGTCGATGGCGACCGACACATCATAGCTCTGCCCGATGTGGGACGCGTCCACCAGATAAGGTGGTTCGAACGTCACGTCGTACGCCAGCACTTCTCTTGCGTAGCCCCGCGCCCTCATCACGCCACGTACCAGTTCGATGGCCAGCGTTTCCTTTTCCAGCAGCAGCAGATCGTTCACGCCGAACTGCCCGACCAGTACCGTCGTATTGGGATACGTCACGGTGGCGCTCGGCGGCAGGGTAAATTCATAGAACGGATAGACGACGGCGCTGACGTCCGTATCCTTAGAACCCGGCCCTTCCGCTGCCGCCATCAGGGGCTGCGCCATAAGAACGACCAGAGCGGCCAGTATGGCGTATATCCAGCGCTTATGTTTCGCGCGGCTTCTATCATTTTTGGTCATATCAGTTCCCATCATTTTCATAGGTAATGCTAAAGGTCATGATTCCCGTATAATTTCCCGAATAAGCGATATTGGCAGTGTTTATATTGACTGTACCGTTTTCCTCCTGATTGCTGCCCGTAAACACCGCAAAAATTTCCCCGTTACCAACGGCCGCCTTGCTGTTGTGCAGAGAGAACGGAATAGACTGGTCCTTGTATTTCATTTCGAAGGTGCTGTGGACGCGCACCTCGATTTTTCCCTCATCGATTTGAGCATCCGTTACTTTGATGGTAAAGGGCTTCGTCTTCACGCCTGTGCCCTTCTGAAGCGTGCCAAAGTCCACTTTCCCCGGAATATCGATGACATAGGAAGGGGCATTAGGCGACGTCTCTTCACTGGACGCCGCAGCCAATGGCGGCTGCTCTTCGGGCGTCGCTGTCACAATAGGCTCTGTTACCGTCACCTGCATTTCGGCGTACTTTAATGACCCGTCCAGCGCCTTAGCCGTTACCGTCACAATGCCGGCCTGTTTTCCGGTGAGCAGGCCCGTATCCATATCAATTTCAGCCGCGCCGCTGCCGTCCGTCTTAACCGACCAAGCCATCTTATCCGACGCGCCGCCGGGCTCCACACGGGCGACCATCTGCAGCGTCTTGCCCACTTCTACATTATCGTCGCCTGTCTCCGTGTCCACCGTTATGCCCGTCACATAGGTTTCGGGCGGCGCTGCGGATACCTTTCCGACGAACTTCCCGTCCGCAACGGATTTCGGGAAGTAGCCGCTGATCCACCAGCGGACGTCATCCGCCCCGGTAATCTCGCCGGACAGCGCAGCCACACCGGCGTCATTTACTGTGGCTTCGATCTCGCCTTCAATGCCGCCGCTTACCGTGCCGGTCAGCGTGGCCGTATGATCCTCAAAATCCGTTATGGTACCCGAAACAGTCAAAGTAATGGCGGGCGGGTCCGCGCTATCGGTCAGTGTACCGGAAACCATGCCGTTCTCCGCAGCCTGAATAATGCCCGACACGTTATAACTCTGCGCCGGTTCCTCGGCCAGTGCCGGCATTGCACTCAGGCCCAATATTAGCCCAACGGTCAATATCACGGCCAGAATTCTTTTCATCTGCCCACTCCTTGGAACTGTGACTTACAGCTAACGCAAGGCAGGCCGTATCCGTTTTTGACGCGGATACGGCTGCCGTGCATTCGTTTTTGAGCTTATTGATACGCGATCGTAAACGTCATCGTATCCTGATAGACACCCGCCACGGAAATACCGCTGGTATCCGGCACCTTGACTTTGCCGGCCTCAGTGCGATCTCCTGTAAACGTCGCAAATGTCTCATTATTACCCACTTTCTCCGAGCTGTTATGCAGCTGATAACCCAGCGTTGCACCACCGCTTGTACTGAGCTCAAAGTCGCTCGCGACCGATACAACTATGCTCTTGCCCGCTTCTATAATCACATTCTTCGCTTCCACCGGGAAATCCTTATCCGGCACCACAACGCCCTTCTGCAGCGTGCCCAGGTTCACCGTTGCGGGAATGATAATGGTGAAGGTGGGATCAACGCCGGCTGTTACAATAGTGTTTTTGCCAAAATGAGGCACAAGCGTATTGTTTAGGATGTTGAGCTGGGACGGATCAAACCCCGTCA
Source organism: Christensenellaceae bacterium (assembly GCA_012719815.1). Lineage (GTDB taxonomy): Bacteria > Bacillota > Clostridia > Christensenellales > SZUA-584 > SZUA-584. Next base: position 1,637 of record JAAXZP010000262.1, on the reverse strand, counting down.
TGTCACCTTCCCAGTACACGCCGTCTGAACTTATTTTCACATTGGGGGAAGAAAGGCATCTCACAGCGCCTAAAATGTCCGATCCGGTAATCGTTACGTTGCCGCTAGAGCCATCTCTAAAAATGATTGCTCCCAACCACTGATGCCCCGTTCCTGTAGACGACAGCAATGAATCGATAATATTCACATTGCCAGCGACAGCACCAGGGCCGATCCAAAGTGCAAACTGACTGACCTCAACTCTTACATTCTTTATTGTGATGTTGCTGGAGTTTTGAAGATTGAAACCGCCTGCACCATCCGTTACAGTAACGTCTTCAATTGTAATTGTTTGGCAACGCGCTTGGATGGCACTGTAACCGAGATTTGTGAACGTACAGTCGCGGACCACTGTTCTAAATGCGGTATTGCCACCTGAAGAGCCGGCCTGAATACCACAGTTTATAAATGTACAGTTTTCAACTGTTACATTGTGCGTGTACTTTTTCAGATCAATCACCCAATGCGGTGATGACCCCGACTTTTCAACCGTCAGATTTCTGATCGTCAGCGTTTCAGTTCCAGTCGAGCGGTTCTGACCGTCTATAATTATTTGCCCTTTGAAAACGACTTCGACCTGTCCTGTAATGATGATGTTTTTCCCGGCTTGCTGAACTATATTTACATTTTCGCTATAAGTTCCCGCCGGGAGAATGATTTCCGTCGTACCTGTACCCACAGCGTCCACTGCTGACTGTATCGTCGGATACGCAGACGTTCCAACTGTCAGCGTAGCATCCGCCGCCATAGCCACGTCGGCACCATCGCCAGCACCATCATCATGGCCAATACCAATACAATTAACTTTCTCAATTTACTTCTCCTTTGCGTTTTATAATCGGCGGCACTTTATGGCCGCATTTTTACTGCGCTGGTTTCCGCGCTCACTGCGCAATCAGCTTGATCTGCACCTCAGCGCCGTTCATCGGCGCCAAGCCTTCCAGGCTGAATGTGTCGTATTTGACCACCGCGTCATACTCGCCCGCCTTCAGCGGTTGGTTCAGCGTGATTTCATACAGACCCTTGCCCGGCTCGATCATCTTCGATTTATAAAGCTCTGTGCCGTCGGCCAGAAGCAGGCTGATCTCGAAATAGCACGGGTTGCCTTCCGGGTTCTGGAAGTTTACCTTCACGTCCTTTTTGTTCGCTTCCACCGTGATGCTCTTGAAGCCGGGTATCGCGATGCCCCGTACAGCGCCGCTGCCGCCGGTATCCTGCGGTTTTTCGCCCTCCCAGTCTACCGCGCCTTCCTCCAGCTCAAGCTGCTTGCCCGCCGCCGCCACCGGCTCCTCCGGCAGGCTCGCCGCTTCCTGGGGCCTGGCCATTGCAAACGCGAAAATAACCGCGCCGGCAATCACCGCAACGCAGGCTGCGGCTATTGCCGCCCGCGGCACGAGAGCGTTTTTGAGCAGCACGACATAGCTGTCTTCACCGACAGCCACGTAGCCGTATTCACGATAGAGCAGGCGGCTATGCGACCTGTACGCATAAACCGGGCACCGCTTGCCGCAGTCCAGCATGCCTGTCGGCTTGTGCCTGCTGCCTGCCGCGTGTTCGGCGAGCACCTTGTAACCGCCGTCCGGGTACAGGCTTTTCAT
>JAAXZP010000261.1 GCA_012719815.1 Christensenellaceae bacterium | reverse complement strand
GTCATCGCCTATATATGGTAAGCCATGCGAGTATCACGCGAGTGCGGAGGAGATAAAGATGTCGAGACTCGGTAAAATGCCCATCACGATTCCCAAGAACGTCACGGTGACGATCGAAGGAAACGTGGTGCGGGCGAAAAGCAGCAAGGGCGAGCTGACAGAGCGCATTCCGGCCGAGGTCGAGGTGGAACTGAGTGACAATGTGCTGACTGTCAAGCGCAAAAACGATGATAAACGCAGCCGGGCGATGCACGGTCTGCCGCGCGCGCTGCTGGCCAACATGATAAAAGGCCTGACTGAAGGCTTCACCAAGACGCTGGAGGTTGTGGGCGTGGGCTACAGAGTGCAGAAGAGCGGTAACAAAATAGTGCTCAACGTCGGCTATTCGCATCCGGTTGAGGTTTTTGAAACCAATAGTATCAAGCTGGAAGTGGAGGGCACCAACATCATCAAGGTTTCCGGGCCTTCCAAGCAGGCTGTTGGGCAGTTTGCGGCCAACATCCGCAGCATCCGGCCGCCGGAGCCTTACAAGGGCAAGGGTATCCGGTATCAGGACGAGGTTGTGCTGCGTAAAGTCGGCAAGACCGGAATGTAGAGAGGTGGCCTAAAGTGATTAATAAAGTGGACAAAAACGAGAGCAGAAAAGCACGTCACCGGCGGGTGCGCAATAAAATATCCGGCACGGCGGATAAGCCTAGGCTGAATGTGTTCCGCAGCCTCAAACATATCTATGCCCAGATCATCGACGATGAGGCGGGCGTCACACTGGTTTCCGCATCCACGCTGAGCCCGGATATCCGCAAGGAAGTTGAGGGCAAGACGAAAAAGGAAGCGGCCAGGATTGTGGGCCTGGCTGTGGGCCGCAAGGCGCTGGCCAAAGGCATTGAGCGTGTGGTGTTTGACCGTGGCGGCTATGTGTACATGGGCAGGGTTCAGCAGTTGGCAGACGGCGCCAGAGAAGCCGGTCTGAAGTTTTAGTGAGGAGGTTTTTTCTGGTGCAGAAGAACGATACGTTTAAAAACGACAGAAAGAACGACAAGGCTCCGCGCGGCGGCCGCAAGAACATGAGGCGGGAAGAAGAGCAGCAGGAGCTCAAGGAAAAGCTGGTCTATGTGAACCGCGTGGCCAAGGTTGTCAAGGGCGGCCGCAACTTCCGCTTCACGGCGCTGGTTGTGGTGGGCGACGAGAACGGCCATGTGGGCGTGGGCCAGGGCAAAGCGGCGGAGATTCCGGACGCGATATCCAAAGCCGTGCAGAAGGCCAAGCGCAGCATGATCGAAGTGCCGATTGTGGGCACGACGATACCGCATGAGGTGATCGGCGTATTCGGCCGCGGCCGCGTGCTGCTGCTGCCGGCCAGCGAAGGTACCGGCGTGATTGCGGGCGGTTCCGTGCGCCCGGTGCTGGAGCTTGCGGGCATTAAGGATATCAGGACCAAGTCTTTGGGATCCAACACGCCGGTGAACTGCGTGAAAGCGACAATGGAAGGTCTGAAGATGCTGAAGACTGCCGAGCAATACGCAAAGCTGCGCGGCATCAGCGTGGACCAGTTGAAATAAGGAGGGCGTCATGGCGAAGATCAAAGTGCAGCTTGTGAAGAGCCCGATCGGTTGTTCCAAGGATCAGAGGGCGACGGTTAAAGCGCTGGGTTTGAAGAAGTTGAATTCGATAGCCGAGCACGAAGACAACGCCTGTATCCGCGGCATGATCAATAAAGTATCGCACCTGGTCAAGGTGCTGGAAGCGTAGAGGAGGCAGGTCGTGAAACTATACGAATTGAAACCAGCTCCTGGCTCAAAGAAGACCAGAAAGCGTGTGGGACGGGGCATAGGCTCCGGCATGGGCAAGACCTCGACGCGCGGCCAGGGCGGTCAGTGGTCCAGAAGCGGCGGCGGCGTGCGCCCGGGCTTTGAGGGCGGCCAGATGCCGTTGTCGAGAAGACTCCCCAAGAGGGGCTTCACCAATATTTTTGCCAAGGAATACGCAACCATCAACGTGAGCGACCTCAACGTGTTTGAGGACGGCACCGAGGTGACTGCGGAACTTCTTAAGGAAAAGAGAATCATCAGAAAAACACTGGACGGTCTTAAGGTTTTGGGCAACGGCGAGCTCAACAAAAAGCTGACCGTCAAGGCGGCGAAGTTTACCCAAACGGCGAAGGAAAAAATTGAGGCCGCGGGAGGCACCGCAGAGGTGATTGAATAATGTTTAATACGCTCCGAAATGCATGGAACGTTCCGGATATCCGGAAGAAGATGCTGTACACCATCATGATGCTGTTCATTTACCGCATCGGCGCGCATGTGCCGGTGCCGGGCGTGAACGTATCATATATAGCAGAACAGGTGTCCAGCAATATGCTTGCCGGATATCTCAACCTGTTTTCCGGCGGGTTGGAAAACTTCTCGTTGTTTGCGCTGGGTATTGTGCCGTACATCACGGGTTCGATTATCATGAACCTTCTGACGATGGCGATACCTGCGCTGGAGCGTATGTCTAAGGAAGGGCCGGAAGGCCGCAAAAAGATCGCCTCGATCACTCGGTACGTCGGCGTGGGCCTGGGCCTTGTGCAGGCCATCGGCTTGCTGCTCTCGTTCGGTTCGCAGGCGGTTGTGGAAACCGGAACGCCGGTCATCCTCAACTACATCACCATCGTGCTGTGCCTGACGGCGGGTACCGCGCTCATCATGTGGATCGGCGAGCATATCACCGAGAACGGCATTGGCAACGGCGTATCGCTGCTGATCTTCGTCAGCATTGTGTAGCGGCTGCCGCGGGAGGTCATCAGAGCGATCGCCAACGTGGAGCTGGGGGCCGGGTCGTGGTTGACGCTGGTCATCGTGTTTGTCGCGGCGATTGCGATACTGGTGGGCATCACGTTCATCGACATGGGCGAGCGCCGCATACCGGTGCAGTACGCCAAGCGCGTGATTGGCCGCAAGATTTACGGCGGGCAGTCCACGCACATCCCGATGAAGATCAACCAGTCGGGCGTGCTGCCGCTGATCTTTGCGGTAACGCTGGTGCAGTTCCCGCTGATGATACTGAACCTGGTTGCTTCGGCGGAGACCCAGGCGAACTATCAGCAGGTGATGGGGCCTGACAGGCCGCTGTACCTGGTCATATATGCGCTGCTGATATTCTTCTTCACGTTCTTCTACGCGCAGGTAGCGTTCAATCCTGTGGATGTGGCGAAGAACCTGCAGCAGAACGGCGGGTTTATACCGGGTATCCGTGCGGGCAAGCCCACATCGGATTACCTGCAGAAGATACTGGTGCGCGTAACGCTGTTCGGCGCGATATTCCTCGCGCTGGTCGCCACAGTGCCCACCGGCATTGCGGCGATATCCGGGTTCCAGTCTGCTTTCGGCGCGACGAGCCTGCTGATTATGGTGAGCGTGGCGCTGGAGACCACGAGGCAGCTGGAGTCTCATCTGATCATGCGGCACTACAAAGGCTTTTTGAAATAGAGGTTATGCCATGAGATTGATGTTTGTCGGACCGCCGGGCGCCGGAAAAGGCACGCAGGCGGTGAGGATTGCGGCCCGTTACGGCATACCGCATATCTCGACAGGCGACATGCTGCGTGAAGAGATAAAGAACGGGACGCCGCTCGGGCAGCAGGCAAAGGCGTATATTGAAGCCGGAGAACTGGTGCCTGACGACGTGATTATCGGTATGGTAAAGGAGCGCATCAGCCGGCCGGACGCCAGGGACGGGTTCCTGCTGGACGGGTTCCCGCGGACGCGCGAGCAGGCGGAAGCGCTGGATAAGTTTACGTCGCTGGACGTGGTGATCAACATCAACGTGCCGGACGACAAGCTGATTCACCGGATATGCGGCCGCCGCGTCTGCCGCCAGTGCGGCGCGACTTACCATGAGTCGATGCTGGAGAACTTGAAGCAGTGCCCCAAGTGCGGGGGCGAGCTGTATGTGCGGGACGATGATAAGGAAGAAATCGTCCGCCAGCGCATCGCCGTATATAAGGAAAAGACCCAGCCCCTGATTGAGTACTACACCAAGAAGGGACTGCTGGAAGATGTGGTGGGTTCAGGCGGTATCGACGATATCACCGAAGCCATCGTCGCGGTGCTGGAAAACAGAAAATGATCATTTTGAAATCCGACCGGGAAATAGCGATCATGCGCGATGCCGGTCGTATCGCGGCCGAAGCGCAGGAGCTTATAGGCCAGGCGATTCGCCCCGGCGTCACCACGGGGGAACTGGACAGCATCGCCAAACGGTACATTGAAAAATGCGGCGCAGAGCCGTCTTTCCTGGGGTATTGCGGGTATCCCGCCACGATCAACGCATCGATAAACGATGAGGTTGTTCACGGCATTCCGGGAGACCGTGAGCTGAGAGAGGGCGATATCGTGAGTATCGACCTCGGAGCAAAGTATAAGGGGTTCCACAGCGACTGCGCGAGAACGTACGCAGTGGGCAAAATCACCGAGGAGGCCGCAAGGCTGATCAGCGTAACGGAGCAGGCGTTTTTCGCCGGCATGAACGCTTTTCAGGAAGGTGCGCATTTGGTGAGCATCTCCGCCGCGGTGCAGAGAACTGCGGAGAGCGCCGGCTTTTCGGTGGTGCGCGAACTGGTGGGGCACGGTATCGGCCGGGACCTGCATGAAGAGCCCAATGTGCCCAACGTCGTTTCGGGTGGCCGGGGGCCCAAGCTGCGCAAAGGTTTGGTGCTCGCGATTGAACCGATGGTCAACTACGGGCGGAAAGAGACATACACCAAAGCGGACGGATGGACAGTGGTCACGAGAGACGGCAGTCTCTCGGCGCATTACGAGAACACGGTTGCTCTGACCGACAAGGGCCCCGTGATCCTCACGGCTGTATAGTGAAGGGGGAAAGCTATGGTGGAGTATTCCGTGGAAGTGGGCCGGGTGGTGGAATCCAAGGCCGGCCGCGACAAAGGCAGGCTGCTCATTATCACAGGCATTGTGGATGAACAGTATGTGACCATCGCAGACGGGGATTTACGGGTGCTGGAGCGTCCCAAGAAGAAAAAGCTGAAGCATTTAAAGCTCCGGCCGGAGGGGCTGGAATCAATTGCTGAAAAGCTAAGCAGCGGGGCGAAGGTGTTCAACGCAGAGC
>JAAXZP010000260.1 GCA_012719815.1 Christensenellaceae bacterium | reverse complement strand
CATCATGGCGACGATGATGTTTGTGATGCTGCCGCGCGCCCAGGCTTCCGCGGAGCGCATCAATGAGATATTCGCGCTGGTGCCCACCGTGACGGATAACACGGACGCGGCCCCGGCGACCGCGCTGAAAGGGTATGTGGAGTTTAAAAACGTGAGCTTTTATTACCACGGCGCGCAGGAGCCCGCGCTGTGCGATATATCGTTTACCGCGAAGCCGGGCGAGGTGACGGCGATCATCGGCAGCACGGGCTCCGGCAAGACCACGCTGGTCAACCTGATACCGCGGTTTTACGACGCGAGCGATGGCCAGGTGCTGGTGGACGGCGTGGACGTGCGGGACTACCCGCAGAGCGTACTGCGCGAAAAGATCGGCTTGGTGCCGCAGAAGGTGAGCCTTATCTCCGGCACCGTTGCGGACAACATCCGCTACGGCAAGGAGGACGCGACGGACGAGGAAATCCGCCGCGCGCTGTGCATCGCGCAGGCGGAGGAGTTCGTGTCCGCGCTGGAAGGGGGCATTGACGCGCCGGTGGCGCAGGACGGCACCAACTTCTCGGGCGGGCAGAAGCAGCGGCTGTCCATCGCGCGGGCGCTGGTGAGAAAGCCGGAGGTGTACATATTCGACGACAGCTTTTCGGCGCTGGACTTTAAGACGGACGCGAAGCTAAGGCGCGCGCTGGCCGATGAGATCAGGGATGCGACGGTTATCATCGTGGCGCAGCGCGTGAGCACCGTGATGGGGGCGGACAACATCATCGTATTGGACGAGGGGCGCATAGTGGGGCAGGGCCGGCATAGAGAGCTGCTCCAAAGCTGCGAAGCGTACCGGGAGATCGTGGCGTCGCAGCTGGGACTGGAGGAAATGGCATGAGCGAGACGAACAGAGCGGCGGGCAGAGGCATGGGAAAAGGGCGCGGGTCCGGCGGGCTGGGCGGCGGTCATGGCCATGGCATGCCGGTGGAAAAGCCCAAGAATTTCAAGAGCAGCTTAAGGCGCCTAGTGAAGTATCTGGCGCGGCACAGGGCGGCACTGGCCGTTGTTCTGGTGACGGCGATTCTCGGCACGGTGTTCTCGATATTCGGGCCCAAGATACTGGGGCAGGCGACGACGGAGCTGTTTGCGCCGATGGCGGCCAAAGCGGAAGCGTTCTCCGAGCTGAAGGAGATTTTGCCCGCGGACCTGGCGGACCGGATAACCAGCGGCGAGATACCGCAGGATGAGATCATGTCCGCTATAGAGCAAAACGTGGACTTAGGCAGGCCGGAGAATATCGCGGCGCTTAAGGATGCCTACGCCAAATACCAGGCGGCGCAGCAAAGAAGGATCGATTTCGCCAAGGTGGGCGGCATATTGCTCACCGTGATCGCGCTGTATCTGATAAGCGCGCTGTTTACGTTCATCATGAACTTTGTGATGGCGAAAACGTCGCAGCAGGTGGTGTACGACATGCGGCGGCAGGTGGACGAGAAGCTCGCGCGGCTGCCGCTGAAATATTTCGACGGGCGGACGCACGGCGAGATACTCTCGCGCGTGACCAACGACATCGATACGATATCCACCACGCTGTCGCAGGGGCTGACACAGGTGATCACGTCGGTGGTGACGCTGGTGGGCATCGTGGTGATGATGCTGACGATATCGTGGGTGATCACGCTGGTGACGCTGGTGGCGCTGCCCTTGAGCTTCGTGCTGGTGCAGCTGATCGTGAAGAAGTCCCAGAAATATTTCAAGGGGCGGCAGGAAGAGCTCGGGCATATCAACGGCCACGTGGAGGAGATGTACGGCGCTCACACCGTGGTGAAGGCGTTCGGCAGGGAGGACAATAGCGTCGCCAGGTTTGACGAGATCAACCAGCGGCTGTATACCGTGGGCTGGAAGGCGGAGTTTCTCTCCGGCATCATGATGCCGCTGATGCATTTTGTGAGCAACCTGTCTTACGTGCTGGTATGCGCCATCGGCGGGATTATGGTAATCGGCGGCCGGATATCCATCGGCGATGTGCAGGCGTTTATCCAGTATTCGCGGCAGTTTACGCAGCCCATCACGCAGGTGGCGCAGATCGCCAACGTGCTGCAGTCCACCGTGGCGGCGGCGGAGCGCGTGTTTGAAGTGCTGGACGAGGAGGAGATGCCTCCGGACAGCCATGAAAACGTGATCGAATACCCAAAAGGCGCGGTTCAGTTTGAGCACGTGTCGTTCGGCTACCATCCGGACGTGACCGTCATTAAGGATTTGAACCTGACCGTGACGCCGGGCGACGTGGTGGCCATCGTGGGGCCGACGGGCGCAGGCAAGACCACGATCGTGAACCTCCTGATGCGGTTTTACGACGTGGATGAAGGCAGGATTCTGGTGGACGGCGTGGACATCCGCACGCTGCCGCGCGAGAACCTGCGCAAACAGTTCGGCATGGTGCTGCAGGATACGTGGCTGTTCGGCGGCACAATCATGGACAATATACGGTACGGCAGGGCAGACGCCACCGACGAGGAAGTGTACCGCGCGGCGAAGATGGCGCACGCCGACCATTTTATCCGCTCGCTGCCGGAGGGTTACAATACGGTGCTCAACGAGGAAGCATCCAACATATCGCAGGGGCAGCGGCAGCTTATCACCATCGCGCGGGCGCTGCTGGCCGACCCGCCGATACTGATACTGGACGAGGCGACGAGCAGCGTGGACACGCGCACCGAGGCGTATATCCAGAACGCGATGATCGCGCTGATGAAGGGACGCACCAGCTTTGTGATAGCGCACCGGCTGTCCACCATCCGCAACGCGTCCACCATACTGGTGATGAACGAAGGGCGCATTATCGAGCAGGGCAACCACGCCGAGCTGATGGCGCTGGGCGGCTTTTACGCCGACCTGTACAACAGCCAGTTTGCCGGCGCGGCGGTATAAGGGCGTCGGGTTTGAGAAGCATTATCGGGCTTCGCCCAAGGGCGCGGCCCTTTTGCGTTTTCCGGTATTGTGCTTGTGGCATGGCGGCGGATGGCTGGTGCATAAAGTTAACTGATGGCGCACATCAAAGCAGGTTGAATATAATGCCCTGATGGTATAATATGGTGGCAACGGCGCAGGCCGGGCAAAGGGGGTAACGCATATGAAACACAGGCGGCTGATTGTGATTGCGGCTCTGGTGATGGCTGCTTTGGCGCTGGCGGGTTGCGCGCCGCTCCCGAAGCCGTCCGTCACCGCTGAGCCTGCCGCGACGGTGTCCCTCATGCCTGCGGAAACGCTGCCGCTTGTTCCGTCGGCTTCCGCGGCGCCTGTTCCTGATGCGGCGGCGCCCAAATACGTTTTCCTGTTTATCGGCGACGGCATGTCGCTCGCGCAAATTAACGCCGCGCAGTATTTCAGCGGCAGCGACAAATCCGGCGACATCCGGCCGGGCCGGTTCAACTTCACGCAGTTTCCCGTTACCGCTATTGTGGATACCTACAACGAGACATCGGCGATACCCGATTCCGCTTCTTCCGGCACCGCGATTGCCTGCGGCGTTCGCACCAAGACGGGCATGCTGGGGCTGACGGCGGACGGGAAAAGCGCGCCGTCCGTCGCGGAGCTGGCGCACGCTGCCGGCAAAAAGGTGGGCATCGTAAGTTCGGTGACGCTCAACAACGCCACGCCCGCCGCGTTTTACGCACATACCGGCTCGCGCACCGATTACGCCGAAATTGCGCGGCAGATGGCGGACAGCGGCTTTGAATACTTCGGCGGCGGCGGTATCTATACCAGGTCGGAAAATGACAACATATCAAAGGACTATAAGCTGTTCGAGGACGCGGGATATGCCATCGCGGACACGCGGGCGGAGATCGAGGCGCTGGGCAGCGGCTCCGGCAAGGTGTACGCGGTGAGTCCCACACTCGCCAAGCTCGGCGCGCTGCCTTTTGCCATCGACGCGAAAGAGGGCGACGTGACGCTGGCCGATTTTGTTTCGGCGGGCATCCGCGTGCTGGATGGCGAAGACGGCTTTTTCTTAATGTGCGAGGGCGGCAAAATTGACTGGTCGTGCCACGCCAACGATGCCGCCACCACTGTTCAGGAAGTGCTGGCGTTTGCGGACGCCGTGCAGGTGGCCGTGGATTTCGCCAGCGCGCACCCGGACGAGACGCTGATCGTCGTCACGGCGGACCATGAGACGGGCGGCATGTCCGTCGGCTACGCGGCGACGGCCTATGCGACTGAAATGGGGCTGCTTAAGCATCAGAAGGTGTCGTATTCGCTGTTCAAGGACATCGCTGCCGGTATGCTGAAAGAGAACCCGGAGATGACGCTGGACGGCATGATGCCGGTGATCGGGCAGTATTTCGGGCTGTATCCGAAAAGCGACGCGTCCAAGGCGAAAAGCAAGGCACTGGTGCTGAGCAGCCGGGAATACGGGCTTATCGAGGAGGCTTTCGCTGCGACCAAAGGCGGGAGCGCGGGCGATGAATGGACGGACCTTTTGTACGGCAGCTACGATCCGCTGACTGTGACGCTGACGCGCATACTTGGCAATAAGGCGGGCGTCGGCTGGACGACATACGCGCACACCGGCCTGCCTGTGCCCGTGTATGCCATGGGCGCGGGGGCGGAGCATTTCTGCGGCTTTTACCACAACACCGAGCTTTTTGGCCGGCTGGTGCAGGCGCTGGGGCTTGAGGCTGATTCGCAGCGGGCCGCGTCATGACGCTGACAAATAACTTTACCTGCCGCTTAAAGACCTGGCAAAAAAGACCGATGTATGAGATGGAAAGCATCATCGGTTTTTTTGTTTCAGGAGGCAGGGCTTTGATCGATTTATCGGTTTTGAAAAACAGATCGCGTCTGGTGACATATCCGAAGGGCACCGTGCTGGACGGCTCGGTGATGCGCGTACTTTTTCAGGGCGAGGCCGGCGTCATTTCGGGCCGGCCCGGCGAGCACCGGCTGGTCGGGCGAATGAAACCCGGCGATTTTTTCGGGGAGGCCGCGCTGTTTCTGCAGGAGGACGAGCCGGTTACCGTCGTCGCGCTGACGGATATTGCCGTGCTGCCGATACCGCGGGACGGCGCGTTGGCGTTCTTCAGCGAGGAACCCGCGTTTGTTTTCGAGCTGTGCCGGGCCATGTGCGCGCGGCTGCACGGCCGCGATGCGGCGCCTGAGCCGGCTGACGATATGCCGCAGCATGAGACGGCGGCATCGGTAAGCAAAGCGCCGCAGGCTGCGACAGCGGAAAAGGTGCCGAAACCTGCCGCGTCCGGACCGGCCGGCGTTTTCCCGCTGTTCCCCGAAGGCCACGGCGTCTGCGCCTTGCCGATGAACAACGCTGACCGCGAGCACCTGTTCCTGAAAAGCGCGACGTGCCCGCTATGCGGCCAGAGCTTTGAGCACCTGGCCGTGCGCACGTCAAAGCTGGTGCTGAAGAGCATCGACAGCGACATGCGCCCGCGGTACAAGGACATAGAGCCGCTGTATTATGAGGTTATCACGTGCCCGAACTGCCTGTACAGCGCGCTGCCCGACGTTTTTGACAAGCCCGGCAAGCCAGGCGCGGACTTCCTGAAGGAGCTGGCGGACATCAAGGCCGGCTGCAGCCTGCGCTTCGGCGAGGAGATGGATGCCGATTCGGTGTTTGCCGGCTATTACCTTGCGCTGCACTGCGCGCCGCATTGCTTTGCCAGGCCGCAGCTGATCACCGGCAGGCTGTACGCCAAACTCTCGCGGGTGTCCCAGGACGCCGGCAACAGCCAGATGGAAATGCGTATGGCGCGGCAGGCGCTGGACGCTTACATGTACGCCTACCAGAATATCAGCATTCCCGCGTCGCAGGACCAGCAGCTCTGCCTGGTGATTGCGGAACTGAATTACAAGCTGGGGAATCTGCGCGAGGCGAGGGATTTCTTCTTCAAGGTTAAGATAAGCCGCGGCGGCGCGCCGCAGTTGAAACGCCAGGCCGAGAACCGCTTGTATGAGATCCGCGAAGGCGGAGCCAGGGCGCTTAACCAGTAAGATTTCGTGTGAAGAAGGCCTATTGCGGGCCTTTTTTGTTTGCGTTTGGATTTCCGGCGTTTTTTATTCGTTTACCTGTCCGTGCCGTTAGTCTGTGCGGCTTTCCCGCTTCATATATCTAGAGGGAAGGGCGCAAGGGGGTACGGATGAAAAGGAGCTTCTTCGCCAACACAATGATACTCACGCTGACGACGCAATTGCTCAGCCTCATCAGCGTCTGGTTCGTCGCGTGGCTGTCGGGCGCCATCGGGCCGGAAGGCATGGGCCTGTACCAGCTGATCAGCTCCGTCTACATACTCGCGGGCACGCTGGCTTCGTCGGGCGTGGGCGTGACGGTGGCGCGCCTTATTGCGGAGTCCATCGCAAAGAGCGGCGGGCGCTATACCTCGGACGTGCTGCGCAAGGCGGTGGTGCTTGCGGCGGCGATGGGGCTTGCCGTGGGCGGCGCGCTGTACCTGCTGGCGGAGCCCATCGGCGTGCAGCTATTGGGCGACCGCCGCACGGTGATATCGCTGAAGGTGCTCGCGCCGGCGCTGCCATTCATGGCGCTGTCCGCCTGCATGCGCGGCTATTTCATCGGTATCCGGCGCGTTTTTAAGCCCTCCAGCCAGATGGTGTTTGAGCAGCTGGTACGCGTGGCGATATCGATGCTGATCCTCAAGGCTTTTCTGCCGCGCGGTTTGGAATATGCCTGCCTCGCGGTGATACTCGCGTGCATGATATCCGAGGCGGCGTCGTGCATATATGCGTTCGTGATGGTAGCGCTGGAGAAGCGGCGCGGCCTGCCCGTAAAGCCCGAAAAGGGCGTTCTGGGGCAGCTTGTGCGCATCGCCCTGCCCATCGCGGCGAGCGCGAATCTTCGCTCCGTGCTGCGCACCGCGGAGAACATACTGATACCGCGGGGGCTGGAGAAGTACGGGCTGTCGCACGCCGGGGCGCTGTCGCAGTTTGGCCTTCTGAGCATGACGATGCCGGTGCTGTTCTTCCCGTCCGGCCTGCTGACCTCAGTGGGCACGATGCTTTTGCCCGAGGTGTCTCACGTGCGGGCGCTCAATGACGCCGAAAAAATACGCGCGATATTCGCGCGCGTGTTCCGGATGACTTTGATGCTGTCGCTGCTTTTGTGCGCGGTGTTTCTCGCGTTCGCGCGGGATTTCGGGCTGCTGCTCTACCAAAACGAGGAAGTCGCCCGGCTGCTCACGCTGCTGGCCCCGCTGACGCCGCTGATTTACCTGGATTTCGTGGTGGACTCCATGATGAGCGGGCTGGGACAGCAGATGCGCGCGCTGCACATCAACATGCTGGACTACGCCGTCCGCACCGTGCTGGTGCTGCTGCTGATACCTTTGTTCGGTTTTTTTGCCTATATCGGCATACTGTATGTCAGCGCGATACTCAACGCCACGCTGAGCCTTCACCGCCTGCTGAAGGTGAGCCGCGCTTCCATCGACGTGCAGCAGTGGATCGTGTCGCCGGTGCTCGCCGCAGGGGTATCCGGCTCGCTGGTGGTGCTGCTGTTCCGGCTGTTGCCCGCAGTGCTCAGCGGATGGACGCTGGCCGTGAAAATCGCGCTGCTGACTGCGCTGTACATCGGCGCGCTCTTTCTTACGGGCAGCCTCAGCGCTGCCGACGTGCGCTGGTTTAAATCCTTGGTAAGGTCGGCGCGGGCGCGCAGGCATCAGGCGGCGTAACAAAGGCTTACGGCCGCAACGAAAAGGGGGACCGGGGCTTTCGCCGCCAATCCCCCGCCGTTTTTGCCCGGGCTGGCTCATTGCTCCGCCTGTTCAGCCTCTGCGAGTATAAGGTCCTCAGCCGTGATGCGGGATTTCTCCAGAGCGCTGTATTCCACCTTGCCCACCAGCGTGGTCGGGAGCTTGTCTCTGAACTCGATGGCGCGTGGCACGCTCCATTTGATGAGGTGTTTCTGGCAGTGCTTGATCAGTATCCGTTTGGTTTCGTCCGTCGCCTTTGACGGGTCTTCCAGCACCACGTAAGCCTTGACGCTGGTCATCTGGTAGTCGTCCGGCACGCCCACCACGCATGCGCGGAACACCAGCTCGTGCGATTCCAGCACCTGTTCCACCTGCATGGGATACACGCTGACGCCGGAAACTTTGAGCATGCGTTTCTCGCGGCTCTTGAAATACAGGTAGCCGTCTTCGTCCATATAGCCGATGTCGCCGGTGTACAGCCAGCGGATGCCCTGCTCGTCCGTGCGGATGGTCTTGGCGGTTTCCTCGGGGTTGTTGATGTATTCCAGCATCACCGTGGGGCCTGCCAGCGCGATTTCGCCCACTTCGCCGTAGGGCAGCTCTTCCTTGGTATTGATATCCACGATTTTGGCGAGCATGTTGGGCATGGGCACGCCGATGGCGCCCTTGCGGTAAAGCCCCGGCGGCGTCAGCACGCAGCCCGTTACCGTTTCGGTGAGACCGTAGCCTTCCACCAGCTCCACCTTGCTGCCCTGCGCATAGAGCCGCTCGTCGAAGCGCGCCTTGAGCTCCGGCGACAGGCTGTCGCCGCCGCAGTAAATGGCCCGCAGGCGGTCGAAGCGCCCCTTGGAGAAGCTCTTGTCGCGCAGCATGGCCTCGAACATCGTGGGCACGCCGGCGATGAAAGTGGGCTGGTGCTTTCTTAAGCTGTCGATATAGATCTTGGTGCTGAACTTGGGCTCGAGGTATACCGTGCCGCCGTTGCACAGTATGCTGTGGATGCAGATGCCCAGGCCGAATCCGTGGAACACCGGCAGTATCGCGATGACGCTGTCGTTGCTGGTGAAATTGGAAAACGGCGCGATGGACGAGGACAGCGCGTTGAAGTTGTATGAGGACAAAAGGATGCCCTTGGGCAGGTTGGTCGTGCCGCCGGAGAACAGCACCACAGCGCCTTCCTCGGGGTTGATCCGCCGCTGATAAGCGAATTCGACGCCTTCGGCCTTCTTTAAGAAGTCCTTCCAGTAGATGACCCGGCTGTCTTCGGGTATTCTGTTCTGCCGGCCCTTGATGATGTTGAACGCGACTTTCTTGGCGCCGGGCAGGAAATCGGATATGCGGGTGACCAGCAGCTTCTGATCCGGACGCAGGATATCCTTGAAACGGTTGTAGAACATGTCCACCGTGACGCACCAGACGCTGTTCGTTTCCCGTATAAACTCAGCCAGCTCGGTGGAAGAGTAAAGCGGGTGCGTCATGGCCACGCGCACGCCCAGCTTATTGAGCGCGTAGAAAATGAGGAGCGCGTTGGGCACGTTGGGCATGGACTGCAGAACGCAGTCGCCCGGTTTTATGCCGTATGCCGTGAAAGCCGCCGCGCACTGGTCGATCATGTCTATCAGCCTGCTGAACGATAATTTCGCGCCCATGAAGAAAAGAGCGGTTTTGTCGGAATATTTCTGTGCCATAT
>JAAXZP010000259.1 GCA_012719815.1 Christensenellaceae bacterium | reverse complement strand
GTACGGGTGTTCCATGTCCGCCCAGAAGCCGACGCGCTCGCTCATGCGCTCCCATTCGGTTTTATACTTCCAGACACTCTTTATGCACTCCTCGATGAACGGCTCCACGCCGTACTGCTCGATCTGCTCCTTGCCATCCAGCCCGAGCAGCCTTTCCACCTCCAGCTCCACCGGCAGGCCGTGGGTATCCCAGCCCGCTTTGCGCAGCACGTCACGGCCCTTCATCGTATGGTACCGCGGGATGAGGTCTTTGATGCAGCGCGTTAATATATGGCCGATATGCGGCTTGCCGTTGGCAGTGGGCGGGCCGTCGTAAAACGTGTACGGCTCGCGGCCGGCGTTCTGCTCCGGTTGTTTTTCGAAAATGCGGTTCTCTTTCCAGAACTTCAATACTTCAAGCTCTCTGTCTTTAAAGTTCAGATTCTTGTCAACCGGTTTATACAGCATGCTTAATCTCCTTACCGGGCAAAAATAGCCTCTGTAAATAAAAAGCGCCCTGCCCGCCTGGGGCAAAAGACGCGTGTCTTTTACGGTACCACCCAGAGCATGCCCTGGCATAAAGCCAAAGCATCTCTTTTGCGCGCGATAACGGGCGCGAAGCGTTCCGGCCTAGTCGGGAGCCCTTTCGGCTGGAAGGCTGGCAGGTGATGACGTGTTTGCCGCTTGGTCGGGGCTTTCACCGGCTCCCCGCTCGCTGCGCCGCGCGCATCAAACCGCCGTGTCCTGCGTCAAAGCCGTAAGCCGCTTCCGGAAACCATCGTTTTCCGGAGCCTGAGTTACATTTCCCTATTATAATCATTAAAAATGCGTTTGTAAAGCACGAGGTTCCGCCTGATATAATGCGGATAGGGAGGTGCCAAAATGGATGTGGTATTAAAAACTCTGAAGGTCAGCGAACTTGGCAGGATTGAGCCGCTGTGGAACAGCCTGAGGCTGATGCACCTGGCGCTGTCGTCGCATTTTAAGGAGTATTTTGCGCAGCAGACGTTTGAGAGGCGCTGCAGAAAGTTCCGCTCGCTGCCGGAAGAATATGTGCATATCGCCGCCGCGGAAGATGAAAGCGGCGCTTTGGTGGGGTATTGCATATGTTCCGTTCGGGATGAGACGGGAGAACTGGATTCCATTTATGTGGAGCCGGAATACCGGGGGCGGGGCGTCGGGCGGAATCTGGCGGAAAGCGGCCTTGCCTGGCTGAAACAGAAAGGATGCCGGTATATCGACGTGCGGGGGGCCGAAGGCAACGAAGCGGCGCTGCCTTTCTATGAGAAGCTGGGCTTTTGCGTGCGGGGAACCGTGCTGCGGCTGAAATGAAAGAAGCTGCCCGCTTGAGCAGCTTCCAGAAAACGGAACCCAATCAGTTGGATTCGGACTCGGACGGCGTATACTCGAAGTTGAATTCTTTCCCGTCTGAGGTCTTGCCGGTGATGGTGGTGCCCTGGATGCTGTACCACTCGTCGCAGGCTTTGGGGAAATCGGCGGCTTCGCTGCCGGTCAGCGCCGCGGGCTTTTTGGCCGCAGACATGAAACCAACGGTGCCGTTTTCGCCGTCCGTGGCGACCACGTAGGCTATTGCGGTACCGTCGTCGTTGAGCATATAATATTGCCCCGCGTAACCAAACGCGGTTTTGCGGTATTCCATGAAAATGCTCTCCTTACCGTTCGCGGTGGCTGTGCAGGTCAGCGCGTCGGCAGCCGGGTCGTACGTGCCGGAAAACTCGTAAGTGTTGTTCTCATCGTCGGAATAGGAAATGGTATAGCTGTTGCCGTTCTCGGTATATTTAACGTTGGTTGCGCCTACCATCGACAGGCCTATCTCCGCCGCCTGCTGGCCTGAGCCGAAAAAGCTGACAGGCAGCGTTGCCACATCAACCATGGTGACACCGAAAAAAGAGAATACGGCCATGCCTGTGTCGGGGTTGTTGCTCAAGCCCTCGGTGAGCCTGGTGATCAATGCGCTTTTTGCTTCCGAATAAGCAGCGTACGATTTCGCCACAGTGCCGCTGCCGGCGGCGGGCAGTTCCGGAAGGTCGGCGGTATCCGCGCTTTCCGGCGCTGTTGACGCCTCGGACTGAGCGGGCTGTTGTGTTTCCTTAACTCCTGCCGGCGGCTGGTCGGATTTTGACTGTCCGCCGCAGCCCGCGAAAAGCGCGGCGAGCAAAAGGACGGCTATCAGAACATACAGCGTTTTTTTCATTCGAATATCCTCCAAAAAATTGCGACATCTTACAGATTCAGCATGTAAGAGCGTTTTTTGAATCATATCACAGTGGCTCCGGATACACAAGGCTTTTCCATCCCGAACAGGCTTTGCCGGCTTACATCTGGGCGGGCGGGCCTTTTTCCTGATACAAAAACCAAAAAGCCAGCCTGATTGCTGACTTTTTGGCGGCATTAAGGTTTCGATTGCCGGAAAAGACTATTTTACATCACCAGCTCGCCGTCGTTGGTGTGCTGGATCATCAGTATGTCTTCCTCCTGACCGGTTTCCGCGTTGATGTAGATAATGTAGTCGCGGTCTTCAATTTTACCGGTAAACTCCCAGCACAGCTTCTCCTCGCCCGTTTCCAGCGGTATCAGCGCGAGCCGCGTGCTGGAAACCACAAGGCTGGGGGTGACCTTCTCCCGCGCCGCCTCCGCAGTGAGCTTGGGCTCTTTCAGATCGCGGGGCTTGTGCGACATCAGGTAGTTGTTGGCGTCCAGCCCCACCGCTTCGCCCGTGTATATGTCGATCCAGACCTTGATGAGGTCGGGATACAGCACCACGTCTTTCTCCACCGGCGCGAGGTTGATGATCGCCATGCCGTTGTAGAACTGGGCGTAGCTCGGCGCGGACTCGCCGTAGCCCTTTTCGGCAAGGTACTGCTGCGCCGCTTTGGACAGTTCACGGTACCGCTGGTCGGTGGGGATGGCGGAGATGCCGCCGCCGTTGTCCTTGCGGTACCACAGTATGTGCCCGCCCTGTTTCGTCACGCTGATGAGAAACGCGCGGCCGTCCTGATTGCCGGAAAACTCCCAGCACGGGATGCGGCCGTTGCACTCCCCGTCGGCGGTGAGCGTTCCGGCGTCCACGCCCAGGAATTTGGCCGCTATCTCCGCCGCCTGCTGCTGGTTCACCTGGTTTTTGCCCAGGCCTTCGGGCTGCTTGTTTTCAGTGCTCTCGGAGAACGGCCCGTCGTACTGCAGCCGCGGGAACTCCTGGTTGGAGAAGTCCAGCGTGCCTTTCTCATCGTTCTCCGGTATGAAGACGGCCTCCGAAAAGCCGTCCTGCGGAAAGCCCTTGCCGTACAGCTCCTGAAGGCTTTTGATAACCTCGCCGCAGGACGCCGCCAGTTTCTTTATCTGGTCGTATTCCTCCTGGGTGATGCTCTGCCCCAGCGACAGCTTGCGCAGCAGCGAGCGGCAGAAGTCGCCCGTCCGGTTGATGAACTGCGTCAGCGCGGACGTGCCGGCGTATGACACGGGCAGCAGGGAGAGCGAGCCTGCGGTATCGCCCGTCTGTCGCCACACGTCTGTAAGCAGCATCGAATACTGGTTGAGCCCGGTGGCCGCTTCCAGCTTGTAGAGCTTGGTCTGCAGGCTGTTCATGTCGGACATCAGCTCTTCAAACGATCTCTGATAGACCGCGCTGATCTGGTTTTTGAGGCTCGTGTTCTGGTCGTGCAGCACGATGGAGTAAGCCGACAGACCGAGTATCAGCGCGCCGGCGAGGCTTATTAACGTGATGCGCACCCATTTTTTATTCCACATTGTATTGCCCTCCCTACGCGCAGAATATATGGTTGCCGATGGTCACGATCTGCGGCCGCGACCATATCCACTTGCTGGTCGCCTTGTTGGGCTCGAAGTAGAACAGCGCACCGCCGGACGGGTCCCAGCCGTTCATGGCGTCGCGCGCGGCGTCCAGAGATTCCTGGTCGGGCGCCAGGTTGATCTGCCCGTCGTCCACGCACGTAAACGCGCCTTTCTGGTAGATCACTTTAGGGATACTGTCGGGAAACTGCGAGCTCTCCACTCGGTTTAAAACCACGGCCGCCACCGCCACCTTGCCCTTGTACGGCTCGCCGCGCGCCTCGGCGTATACCAGCTTCGCCAGCAGATACAGGTCGCTGTTGCTGCCGCCTGACTTTACGCTGCCGCCGCTTTTGGGAGCCGGGATGCCCAGCTTTTCGGCAGTCTGCGCGCCCACGATGCCGTCCGCCACAAGGCCGTGTTTTTTCTGGAACCAGATCACCGCGGCCCTTGTCGCTTCGCCGTACTTTCCGTCCACCGGGCCTTTGTAATAGCCCCAGTCGCGCAGGCGCCGCTGGATTTCCTTCACCTCTTCGCCGCTGGAACCCAGCTTGTATGACGCGGCCGGCTGCGCTACGCAGCCGTAAAGCAAAACCGCCAGCATCACAAGCAACATGATTGCAAGCGGTCTTTTGAGCTTATTTGCCATAGCAGTCCCTTCCTCTCGTTAGCGGTCGTTAGACGGCTGATGGCTATTGAAACAGGCTGTGGAATAGTTCCGCGAACAGCGACGTATACTGCACCTCGTCCACATCGACACCGACCTCCGACAGGCACAGCGGCGGGAACATCACGCACCACCAGTTCTGGCCTTTGCCATCTCCCAGCACCACCCTGAGCGCTTTATAGTTGCCTTCGGGGTAGCTAAGCCCCTGATACTCGCGCTCCGGGAAGTGGCTGACACCGATGGAAGCCGACGCCTTATAATTGAAACCCTTCTGCTCCAATATGTCATTGGCCGTCGCTACTATTATCCCGAGGTGGCGTCTGATATATTCTTCGGCT